>JANYDI010000111.1 GCA_025363695.1 Opitutia bacterium | reverse complement strand
TGATACTAAGGCCTCCCACAGATCGCGAAGCGATCGGGGGGTGTAGGGCGTGTATCAAAATAAGTTGACAAAGTTTTTACTGATTGTGTAGTAAGAATCATGATCAGAAAAACCCTTTATTTACTCACGGCTACTTACCTAGCTAGCTGCGCCTTGGCGATGGACGGTGTTGAGGAAGCAGAGCAGCCTGCAGTCTCATGGTTTCATAAAAGCCCAAGCAGTAAGCGCTTTCCTTTAGAACAACTGCCTCCGGAAATTATCGAGAAAATATATCAATATCTCACGGAATTATCCGATAAGGTAAATTTATCCGTTGCAAATAAAAACCTATGCTCCTTAAGGCCCTCGTTAAGGTCAGTGATGTTACGTAATATCGAAGGACTCAGGATGATTTTCGAGCATCATGGGCATCTGAACTTTAATGCACCGGTGGATTTGGAATTTGACCCTAAATGCGCATGTGAAGCCATTAAATTTATTAAATCAAAAGAAACCTCCGTGAAAGCACTTAAGGCTCCTGAGAGCGGCGATGGCTACCAATGGACAGATGCAGACCTGGAAGCTCTGGCGCCCGGATTAACGCGGCTGGAGCATTTTGATTTAGCTAATAATCAAGAAATAACCCATAGAGGGCTAGAGCATTTACCAAAAAGCTTGAGGTACCTCGATCTGCAGGGTTACACCCGAGTAATGACTCTAGCACTAAGAATCATGGCGGGGTTAACCCAGCTGCAACACCTTAATCTGCATGGCTGCGACGGGGTGGACGGTAAAGACTTGGTGAATCTGAGAGGATTAACCCAGTTGCAGTACCTCAACCTGTATGGTTGCAGCGAAGTGAGAAACGGAGGCCTGCCGCATCTAGCGGGGTTAACCCAGTTGCAGCACCTTGACCTGAGTTATTCAGAAGTGGACGAGGACGGCCTGGTGCATCTGGCGGGGTTAACTCAGTTGCAGGACCTGAGTCTGGATGGTTGCCTTTTCCTGCTCGAGGAAGGCCTGGTGTATCTAAGGGGATTAACTCAGTTGCAGCACCTAAGTCTGGATGGTTGCCATTTCGTGGGCGATGTAGGTCTGGGGTACCTGGAAGGGTTGACTCAGTTGAAGAAGCTCAATTTGTATGCTTGTGGTCGAGTGACGGATGCAGGGCTAGAGTGCCTGAGGGGATTGACTCAGTTGTGGGAGCTCAATTTGGGTGATTGTAATTTAGTGACGGATGCAGGCCTGGCGCATTTGGTGGGATTTACCCAGTTACAGGAGCTCAGTTTGGCTTATTGCAAGAAAGTGACGGATGCAGGGCTAGAGCACCTGAGGGGGTTAACCCAGTTGCAGTACCTCCATCTGGATGCGTGCGAACAAGTGACTGATAAAGGCGTGGCGCATCTAAGGGGATTAACTCAGTTGAAGCGCCTCACTTTGCGTGCTTGTCGCCAAGCGAGCAAAAAGGCCAAAACGGCCCTTAAGAAGGCCATTCCAGGTCTGGAAGTATCGGAATAAACCCCTGAAGTTTACATCAATAAAGATTGACAAACCCTTGCTGATTACATGGTCAAAACCATGATCAGAAAAACCCTTTACTTACTCACGGCATTTTACCTAATTACCTGCGCCCTAGCGATGGACGGCATGGAGGAAAAACCTTTCAAAAAGAGGGCTTGGTGGACATCCTTAACCCCGAAGCACCGCTGGAAGAGCGCTTTTTGCAGCTTACCCCGGCAGGCATCCAGACCGCCCAGGCTGTCATTCGCCGCCATCGCCTCTGGGAGCTCTACCTGACCCACAGCGCTGCTATGGCTCCTGATCACGTCCATGACGACGCGGAAGCCATCGAGCACGTTTTGGGCGACGTCCTCGTTGCCGAGCTGGACAGGTCCCTCAACTTCCCTAGCCGCGACCCCCACGGTCAAGCTATTCCGAAAGGGTAAGGTAAGGGAAAGGTGAAGGGCTAGGGGGCACTCGCTCCCCTTAGGATGGTTTGAGGGGTACATTGGGGGTTGATGCTGCGTCATGGAAGTGACTCACGCACCTAAAGTGCGCTACGCACTTCCCTTCCTTGCCTGAACCCCCAATGTACCCCTCAAATCGGCTCGAAGTACACCCGGATCGCGAAGCGATCTGTGGGGGGCTTAGTATCCTTTCCGATAGGCAATTTTACCAAAATGCGCCAGCATTTTGTAAAATTGCCTATCGGCAGGGGATACTAAGGGGCACGAGTGCCCCCTGGCCCTTCCCTTTTTCAAGGCACTGAGGCTACCAACCTTTGCGTATAAGGATCATAGGGGGTTTTTAGCAAACGGCCTGTCGGGCCATATTCCACAGCCTGGCCGCGGTAAAGAACAAGGCAGTCCTCACAAACGGCCTGAGCAAGGCCCAGGTTGTGGGTAATAAACAGCAGCGCCATGTTGAGGGTTTTATGGCGTTCGACAATGAGGTCGACGATTTCCCTTTGTAAAATACTGTCTAGGGCCGTTGTGGGTTCATCGGCTACCAGGAGCTTGGGCTGGCAGGCAAGCGCCATGGCAATGAGGCAGCGCTGACACATGCCGCCGCTGAGCTCATGCGGATAGGCTTTGAGCTCCGGAACCCCCATGCTCACCTGTTGCATAAGCGCGCGGGCCTCAAACTCAAGCGCAGAACCCCGAAGCCCACGCACATGGAGGCATTCTCGCAACTGAAAGCCGATCGAATAATAGGGGTTCAACGCCGAAGGGGCATCCTGGAAAACATAGGCAATGCCACGTCCACGCAAAACACGCAATTGCCGGGGCGATAGCGTATCCAGCTGAAGACCCTCGTAAATAATAGTGCCTGAGACCTCCAGCCCGGGAGCTGTAAGCCCCGCCAAGGCCAAGCTGGTGAGGCTCTTGCCACTGCCGCTTTCCCCCACAAAGGCCAAGCTCGCTCCAGGATTTAAGGAAAAACTTACCGAGTCTACAAGCACCTGGCGGGAATGCTTTTGGGTAATGCTCAGGTTTTCAACCGTTATTAGGGGCGTCATCGTTTTTTCAAAAAAAAGTTCCTCAGCAGCGCATGGCATTCCTCAGCCATCACGCCGCCCACTATTATCAAATGGTGGTTGATCTGCGCAAGCGTATTCAGGTCCGTAGCTCCCCCCAAGCAGCCCATTTTGGGGTCCAAGCAAGCATAAACCACTTTATCAAACCGTGCCATCAACGCCGCTCCGGAACACATCGGGCAGGGTTCCTTCGTCACATAAAGCGTACAGCCACTCAAGCGCCAATCACCCCGTTGTGCCGCAGCCTCCCGTATCACCAAAAGCTCCGCATGCGCCGTTGGGTCCTTCAGTGCCTCCACCCGGTTGTGCGCCCCCGCAATCACCGTCCCCCCATACACTACCACCGCCCCAATCGGTACCTCGTCCGCCTGCACGGCCTTACGCGCCCAATCGTAGGCCAGTGTCATAAAATAAAGATCGTCTTGCATGGTAAACGGTGGAAGGAAAGGGAAGGAAAGGGTCAAGGGGCGCTTGCGCCCCTTGGATCCCCTCCGATAGGCGAATTGTGAAAATGCGATGCATTTTCAGCAATTCGCCTATCGGGCAGGGTGATACAAGGACCCCCACAGATCGCTTCGCGATCGGGGAATGTTTTCCAAGGCAGTTCAAAAAGCACTCCCGGATCGCTTCGCGATCTGTGGAGGCCCTTGTAT
>JANYDI010000082.1 GCA_025363695.1 Opitutia bacterium | reverse complement strand
CTTGTTAAATATGTTCTATATATCAAATTATATGAATCGCCCCTGTAGGGCTCTAAATCTTTTTTCCATGCCAAAACCCAGGGCTAAAGCCCTGGGCTGACAAGCATTCGCCCCTGCAGGGCTCTCATTTTGTGGTTTGTTGGATAGCTTAATTGTTCACACTCCCTAAAGTATCAATCCTTCATTGCAAAAAATTTCCTTCACAGAACCTAAGACCCCCACAGATCGCGAAGCGATCAGGAGGGGGCCTTGTATCGCCCTTCCCGATAGCGCATTGCTGAAAATACGCAGTATTTTCACAATGCGCTATCGGTAGGGGATCCAAGGGGCGCAAGCGCCCCTTGGCCTTCTATCAGCTCAATTGCTAATTCCGTCTGTCCTTCGGCTACTATCCGTGCCGTTGGCCAAAGGCCTTTGACGACCTCGTCCCAGCGGCGGCCTGAGAGCCGGTCTCGGCCATAGAGGGCAATGTCGGTCTTGGGGACCTTGTAGGCGGGTTTTTCTAGCTGGATGTAGACGTCCACTTGAGGACTGGAGCCAATGAGGTTGCGGGCGGTGCTGGCTTCTGATTGTGGAATCAAAAACAGATAGTGGCGTACGTCGCTGGTGCCGCGTTGTTCGATGCGTTGGTCGTGGTAGCGGGCGGTAAAGGTGTGGCCTTGGGCGCTGTGGGCAGTGACCTCGATTTTATCTTTGGGCAGCTGCAGCCAAGCGGGATGATTGAACATCACCATCAGTTGCACTTCGCTCAGGTCCCTCAGGGTGGCGATTTCCTGGCCCATGCTCACGGGATAGAGTTGTTTTTCTTCGCCCAGGGTGAAGTGCGGGTTAATTTGCAGGCTTCCAGAAAAAGTAGCTTTGAGTTGCGAGCGTTCGAGCTTTTTTTGGAAATCCGCCTTTCGGTTGTTGAATTCGAGGCGCTTGCTTTCCAGGTCCAGCTCAAAGGTACTGACGTCCTCGCCCTTGATGGCCGATAACTGGGCTTCGAGGATGTTCAGTTCTTGTTCTGCCCTGGCCAGCGTGAGGGCGTTGACGTTCTCCAGATTGCTTTCACCAAATTCGGCGGCTAGGGCCTTGAGGTCGGGGTCTTCAGTCACCATGCGTAAAAGCTGCATTTTGCGCCGAGCTTCTTCCGTTTCGCGTTCCGCTTTGAGGATTTGCTGTGGGAGCTCCAAAGTGCGGGAGGAGTATTCCTTAAAGTCGAGGATTTGTTCAGCAATTTCGAGATTACGCTTTTCAGCCTGGAGGGTCTGCTCATCGAGGGCCCCAAAGAGGGCTCCTTTTTCGATCTCTGACTCCGCTTGCGTAACCAGGAGCGACAAAGTCCCGGTGGCGCCCGCCGTATAGCGCAAGGAGCGTGAGGGCAGGGCTTCAGAGCGCAGTTGCCCCAGCATAAAACGTTCTACCTGTGGGTATTTTTCCCAGCTCCAGAGTTGCTGCGTGACGCTAGGCGCTGCTTGGGTGCTACGGGTCAAGAGGCCCCAAAGCCCCAGCAAACCGATGAGGCAGGCGCTTCCGATAAAAATCCATTTTTTCTTCTTCATATAAAACATAGCTGACGATCGCGAAGCGATCAGAGGTGGGCCTTGTATCAACCTTCCCGATGGGCGATTTTCCTAAAATGCGTTAGCATTTTAGAAAATCGCCCATCGAAAAGGGGATCCAAGGGGAGCGAGCTCCCCTTGGCCCTTTCCTTTCCCTTGCTTTCCTTTCCTTCTTCATAGCACCTTGGGGCGTCTGAGTTTTTTGCCCTTGCTGTTGGGGTCAGACATCACATAGGTATCAAAGGTAAAGCTTGGCCAGCGGGACTCATCTACTATCCAAAAAAACATATGGACGTCCGCTTGGGCCCGCTTGAGTTGTAGGGCGGCATCTTTTATAGTCAGGCTTTCTTTGATGAGCGCATCGGGGTCCATGGCCTTGGCTTGAGCCATGGCAGCGCTATGGGCTTTTTGACGAAATTCTAGGTAGCGCCGCTGCCTGTCCAGCAGCTTGAGGCCTTCCATGGCGTGCAGTAGGTTTTGGATGAGTTCTTGAGCCTTGCGCTTGATGTCCTTTACGCGCAGCTCTTGCTCAAAGTCATGCTCCTCGAGTTGTTTTTTGATGTTGCGGTGGGTATCGAGGGTCCAGCTGGAGTTGAGGGTGACCGAAGAACTGCCGGAATCAAAAAGCGTAATCGTCACTTTCTTGGTTTTGGTATCCTGATTAAGATGGAACAAGGTCGGAAGCGAGATATTAATACTGGGATACTCAGGCCAATAACGGGCCTTGATGCCTCGGCGGTATAGGCGTGTCCTTTCCAGGTCCAAGGCCGTGAGTTGCAGGGCTCTTTGGCCAACCTTGTCAGGGTCCTCGATATCGAGCGGATGGTTCAAATAGTCAAAGGTCGGCATGCCTTCCTGAACAAGCACCCAGCGTAGGTTTTCACTGCCAAAAAAGCGGCCAATCGTGTTTTGGGACTTCAGCTCCTCCTTAAGAAGTTCATAAGCCTCCTTTTCTACTTCTTTCATGAGGCGTTGCCCCTTAAATTCATCAATCTGCAGGCTTTTTTCAGCCAACTTACGCTTCCATTTATGTTTTTGCTTCTTAAGCTCAAATTGTTCGTAATCTAAAAAGAGTCGAAACAGCTCTGTGTGTTTTTGTCGGAGCTGTAGGTCGTAAGCCATAATCGCCCCCAGGTAGGAAAGCTTATTGGTGTACAGCGAGGTGAAAACCTGTTTAGGATTGGGAAAGCTAAAAAGAGTATAAACGTTAAATTGAAGATCTTTGAAACTAAAGGAAGAAACATCCAGTAAATTCGGGGTATTCATGTTCCCCGTTAAGCCAGGAAGATAGTTGCGCAAGACATTATCCACCTCATCCTTTGTGCGTTTCAGCGAGCGTCGAGCTCTGATGAGGTCAATGTTTTGCTCCAGCATCAGCGCCAAGGCCTGCTCCCAATTGAGCACGCGCTCCCCCTGCAGGCCCAGTTTCTGCAGCTCAATTTGCTCCTTCCAGCCCGTCTTAATGGCCCCCTCATAGGCCTTTTTTACCCCCTCATGCGGACGCCCGCACCCAACCAGCAACGCGCATAGGCCAATAAGGCCTAGGCGTAAGCAATGCGGTATATGCGGGCTGATGCGTGACATGTTTTTGAAAGGGAAAGGGAAAGGGAAAGGGCTAAGGGGCATTCATGCCCCTTAGGATCCCCTACAGGTAGGCAATTTTAAAAATGCAGAGCATTTTATAAAATTGCCTACCTGGTAGCATATACTAAGCCCCCTCCAGATTCCTCCGGAATCGCTTCAAGAACTTGGTTCTTCGATCCCGAAGGGATCCTGGGAGGTCTTAGTATGTCCTTCACGATGGGCAATTTTTATAAATACGTAGTATTTTAAAAATTGCCCATCGAAAGGGGATCCTAAGGGGTGCGAGCACCTCTTGGCCTATAATTCTAAAGCTTTCTGACGCTCGACGAGCGTCGGGTGTGAGTAATAAAAACCACTGAAAATCGGGTGTGGCATGAGTTGGCTGAGGTTTTTTTCGTGAAGGATGTGGAGCGCTCCGACCAAGGGCGCAGAGCTTCCCATGGCCTTTTTGGCAAAGGCATCTGCCTCGTACTCATGGGAGCGTGATTGCCGGTTGAGTAAAGGCGTGATCCAGAAGGTGAAGATTTCAGACAAAAGAGACAAGACTAAAAATGCATAATAAATCATGGGCCCGTTTTTGGGGAAGCCAAAGAGGCTAAAAAACCCGGTATGCGCTTGATTTAACAGCCAACCTAAGGCTCCAAAGCCGATAGCTAGGGTCCCAAAGCCGACAAGCAGGCGCTTCAGGACGTGGCCGCGTTTATAGTGGCCGATTTCATGCGCTAAAACGGCCTCCAGTTGCTCTTCGGAGAGTTGCTCCACAAGGGTGTCAAAAAGCACAATACGGCGCCAGCGTCCCAAGCCGGTAAAAAAGGCGTTTGAGTGGCCTGAACGCCGGCTGCCATCCATGATGTGGATGTCCTCAACGGGAAATTGCGTGCGCTGGGCCAGGGCCATGAGGCGGTCGCGTAAAACTCCAGCAGCTAAGGGTTTAAAGGTGTTAAATAAGGGCATAATCCATAAAGGATAAATCACGAGCATGAGCAGCTGAAACCCCGCAAGGACTGCAAACCCACCTAGGTACCAATGCTCGGGAAAACTTAAGTAGAGTTTGAATAAAACGGCAATCAAAGGGCATCCGATAACAAGGCCAAGGACGAAGCCCTTGAGTTTATCGATTATCCATAGCTTCAGGGTGCTCTTATTGAAGCCAAACTTGGCTTCGAGCCGAAACTGAGCCCACCATTCCCAAGGCAAGCTTGGCAAACCGGTAACGATACCACACAGCGCAAACGCCAAGGAATACCCCAAAAGGCTTCCCCAGCCCTCCATGACGCCTAGGCCCAAAAGCTGCGCTGCCTCCATGGCCACCCAGGGCAAAACCCCTCCAAAGAGCAAAAGGCCCGTCCACAGGCCGTCGTAGACCAGCTCCCAGCTCCCAAAAGCGTTTTTAGCCAAGGTATAATCCAAGGAACGCTCATAGCGCTCTGGCGTCATGATGCCAAAGGGCACCGCTTTGGCTCCCTTTTGCGCCCAGGCTGCCCGTCGGTTCAGCCATGCCAGCCACAGCTGCGTGCCCATCTTGCCCAGCAGCAATCCTATAAAAATCATTCGCATAGCTTTAGAACCTGTACAAAATGTTACGGCTATGCAATCCAAAAAGGGGGAGGGGGAGGGAAGTCTCTGCGGGCGCTTGCGCCCTTAAGCGTTGAAAGTGAAAGGCCAAGGGGCACTCGTGCCCCTTAGGATCCCCTACAGGTAGCGATTTTCAAAAATGCGATGCATTTTATAAAAATCGCTACCTGGGAGGGCATACTAAGGCCATCCCGGATCGCTTCGCGATCGATTTTTTCACTTAAAGCCACAAAATGATCGCCCTGAAAGGGCGAAGGATGATAGCCCAGGGCTTTAGCCCTGGGTTTACGGGTGAAAAAAGATCTTGAGCCCTACAGGGGCGACACTCCTATTTTCTGGAGTTTTCTTGTGTGCCGCCCTTACAGGGCTCCAGTTTTTTTTCCATGCCCAACCCAGGGCTTACGCCCTGGGCTACGTATCTGCCGGCCCTTCAGGCCTCCTTAAGTGCGTTTTGTTTTTAAATAATTATTTATCAACCCTAACGGATCCATTAAAACAGCTTTTAAATTTAATTGATCACACGCCCTAACACTTAGGGGAATTCAAATGGCGTTAGCATTTCCCCCTTTTAGCCACTGGGGTAGGAGTTCCCTTAGCGGTTCGGCTCGAAGATCTATCGTGCCTATCTTTTCGAGGGGCATCCAGAGGAGTTCGATGTGTTTTTCAAGCTTTGGAATCGCATCCTGGAGCTTGAGTGGTGAGCGGACCTCGAAGACAAAGACATACTCGTGATCGTGGCAAATACTGCTGTGACCCGGCTCAAAAAGGTATTCCACGCAGCCTAAGAAGCGCAAAATCTGGCCTTGTTTACCGGTTTCTTCCTGTAATTCCCGCAGAAGGGCATCCTGGGCCCGTTCACGAGGCTCGATGTGTCCTCCCGGTAGAAAGTAAAAATTCTTGGGCAAATCCAGGGTCTTGCACAGCAAGAGGTGTCCTTGATCGACGATAACAGCCCGGCTTACGCAGTGGATGACGCTCATGGCGAGTGAAGGTAGGGCTTGGAGGGCGGGGAGTCAAGGGAGTAGTTTTTATCCTTGCCATTCAATTTGGGAAGCCTATTTTCCAAGGACGATGAAACACAGAGCACTGATTTTTTTATCTTTGGTGATGGGCTTTGCCTTCCCTATGCGCGCTACGGCCCCTGTGCAATTCGGCGTGGACTGCCTTGTGGATTATCTGGACAACAAAAAAACACTGGACCTTAGGATGCCAGGTAGATTCCCATGGGATCAGGGCGAATATTTTAAGGATTGGCTTATGCAGCAACGTATCGGTATTATTTCTAATACAAGCGCTCGTTTAAACGATGGTAGTACTTGCGTGGAGGAGGCATTAAGCCAACGTTTGCCCATTACAAGTTACTTTTACCTGGAGCATGGACGTAATTCCAAGGAGGAAGCCAGCGTTGCGATTGCTTCCGTGGGCAATAGGTTTTCCCTTTACGGTTCTGAGGCGCAGCTAAGTCCCGCTTTTGAGATGTTGGATACCGTTACGACGGTCATTTATTGTGTTCCCGATGTGGGTTCGCGCTGTTACACTTACGCAGGTTCCTTGTTCTACTTCATGGATGCGATAAAAGCTTATCAGGAAAAAACCGGAAAGAAAATGACGTTGATTGTTTTGGACAGGCCCAATCCTATTAGTTTTTGTGTTGATGGGGTTGTTCGAGAAGAGGCTTGGCAATCACTCATGGGATTTTTGCCTGTTCCCTTTTGCCACGGATTAACGGTGGGAGAGCAGGCTCTTTTTTATAATAAACAGCAAAAGGTGCTTAGGGATGCACAGCTCATTGTTGTTCCTGTCAAAAATTGGTCTCGGAATCAGGGTTTTGAAAATCTGAAATGGGTGGCTACAAGTCCCAATATGCGTACCCTGGAAACGCTTTACGCTTACCCTATTACCGTATTGGCAGAAGGCTTTGATTTTTTCAATTTGGGCCGCGGAGAGGCGCACCCTTTTTGTTACTGGGTTGCGGATTGGATCACGGATGGAGAGGTTCTTGCTGAAAAACTGAATACGCGTTGCAAGGAACTTGGCCTTGCAGGTGTTCAGTTTTCAGCGTACACAATTACGCCCCAACAGAGACCCATGACAGGGAAGCGCTGTGAAGGTTTTTTTGTTCACGTGAAAGATCCCAGACTTTACAAGCCCATTGCGACTCAATACGTCCTGCTCGAAGTTTTACAGAATCATTACGGAAAAAACTTTACTGATAGGATAAAAGTCCTTCAGGACAAAAGAAATAGCACCAATAAGGATGGACTCGCAGACAAGCCTTTGAATACGCACAGAGGAAAGGTCTTGTCCTACTATCACCAAGCTTGCTGGCTTATGGGAACAGAAAAGTTTCTGGAGCAGTTGATCGATGGCCGCTTTGATGCCCCATCGGCAATCCATGAGGCCAACTTGGACTGTGAACGCTTTAAGAAAGAGGTTCAGGATTTGCTGATTTATTAAAGAAGAGTCCCTTAGCATGCCCAATTCCCGATGGGCAATTTTAGCATAAATGCGCTTGCGCATTTTGTAAAATTGCCCATCGAAAAGGGGATCTTAAGGGGAGCAAGCTCCCCTTAAACCCTGAGTCCTTGCTGCATGCACAGCGGCAAGGATACGCCGCCGTGGAAGTGCCCCGTGAATACGATCTTAGGGAAGCTGCGTTGGAAGGCCAAAAGCTGCTCGAGGTGCTTGCCGTGTTGTAGACCGTATTGGGCAACGGCATGCGGCCAGTAGCGATGGGCGACAAAGGTGGGTGCGCCGGAAAGACTTAGCAGCGGCGCGAGTTCTTCGCACAGAAGATCGACCAGCGTTTGCGTGGGAGCGGCAGCGAGGCTGGGTTGACGCTGGCCTCCGATAAAATTCGTCAGCAGACAATGGTCTTCAGGAGCGCTATTGGGGAACAGAAAGGACGAAAACAGCGTACCCAAAAAGCGTTTATTTTCCTTGGCTGGCACGAGGAAGCCAAAGCCTTTGAGCGGCTGAAGTTGGCTTTTTTTAAAGCCCAAAGCCACGACAGATACAGGCGCGTAGGGGATTTGTTGCAGACACAGGAGCTGTTCTTGGATTTTTTTCTCAAAGGGCAGCGTCGTCCAAGCCGGCGTGGTAATAATGATTTTATCGAAAAACTCCCTATGTTGCCCTTGCGTATCTTCCCAGTGGATTTGGCCTTTTTCTGCATCGATAGCCAAAATGTGGGCATTCAGAGTCAGGGCATCCTTTGGCAAGCTTGCCGCGAGGGCTTCGGGCAGGGCTTGCATGCCCGAGGCAAACGAGACGGTACGCGGGCGCACAAGGGGTTTACGCTTACTCCAAAACCCGCGCGTCAAGGAGCCAGCTTCCTGCTCCATCGCATAGAGGTTTGAAAAGGCCCAGCGGGTGGACAGCGTTTGAGGGTCCGAGGCGTAAATTCCGGATACAAAGGGATCTGCGCCATAGTCCAAAAGTTCCTGCCCCAGGCGGCGACGGATAAAATCAGCCAAGGACTCATCCTCGCCCGTCCCAGGGGCTACCCAGGGCTCTCTTAAAAGGCGCAGCTTTCCCCAAAAACTCCAGGCTTGTGTGGTTAAAATCCCCCAAGGCGAACGCGGTAAGGTCCTGAGTTGATTATTACGCACTATCATGCGCCGATCCTGTCCAGGATGCGCCTCCAGGGTCTGCAACCCAAGGGCCTCAATCAGCTCCACGACCTCAGGAAGGGCTAAGCGTAAGGTATTGGGCCCAAAATCAACCAAAAACCCAGCCTCTTTATGCGTTTCGATCACGCCTCCCACGCGCCCAGCCCGCTCCAGCAGCCGCACCTGCGCTCCCGCCCGCCGCGCAGCGTAGGCCGCGCAGAGTCCCGTAATGCCGGAGCCAACTACAGCGATTCTCATAGATAAGTAAAGGCCAAGGGGCACTATGGTCCCCTTGGATCCCCGAATGGGAGTTTTAGCGGGGCCTTTTGAGCGGGGACTGTGTCATCTTCGCGCTCGAGTGCAAAAGCACACGTCGCGCTAGGTTCCTTGTCCGCACTCAAAATTCCTCCGCTAAAACTCCCATTCCAAAGCAGTTCGAAAAATACACCCGGATCGCTTCACGATCTGTGGGGGCCTTAGTATCTACGTTTCCCGATAGCGATTTTTATAAAATGCCTCAGCATTTTTAAAAATCGCTATCGGAAAGGGGATCCTAAGGGGCACTAGTGCCCCTTAGAACCTGCATCCCAGGCATAAACCGGCTTCTTGTCCTTATGCGCCATGACGTGACGGCGATCTCCCTTGTGCCACCAGAAGAAGATGGGGCTGGCGATGAAGATGGAGGAGAAGGTTCCGGTGAGGATGCCCAGGACGAAGACGAAGGCGAAGTCGTTGATGACGCCAGCGCCGAAGATGTAGAGGGCTAGGGCAGATAGTAGCGTGGTGAGGCTGGTGAGGATGGTGCGCGAGAGCGTGCGGTTGATGGAGAGATTAATCACCGCGCGTAGGGAAAGGTCGGCATTGCGTTCGAGTTCCTCGCGAATGCGGTCAAAGACGACAATGGTATCGTTGATCGAGTAACCGATGATCATGAGAATCGAGGCTACCATGGCAGCAGAAAATTGACCGCCTGTGAGCACGAAAATGCCGATAGTCATGAATATATCGTGTAACGTAGAGACGAGAGCTCCGATGCCGTAACCCCATTCGAAGCGCAAGGCTACATAGAACAAAATCCCCAGCATGGCTAGGCCCAAAGAGAGGAGGGCGTTCATCTTGACATGGCCGCCCACGGAGGGGCCTACGGCTTCGGTAGATTTTTCTATAAATCCAGCTTCTGGAAAGGCGCCTTGAAGGGCGCTGATGACCACGGGCGCTTGACCAAATTCGGTTTGCAGCTTGAGCAGTTCACGGTCCTCACCGATGAGTTTTTGATATACAGGATTGATTTTCCCCAAACCTTTTTGAGCAGCTAGGGCATCCAGGTCTTGTGTGGGGAGTTTTTGATCAAAGCCTAGGGTGATTTCGTCTCCGCCTGTAAAGTCAATGCCGTAGATGCTGTTGCCTCGAAGGCCGATGGCCACAGCGCCTGCGATCATAATGACTACGGAGCCAATGAAGGCAGGCTTGCGGTAGCGCATGAAGTCGAAGTGGCTGTTTTCAAAAAAACGAAAGGGAGGCAATTTGCGCAAGGCGCCCGCACGGACTGCCATTTCGAGCAAAGCGCGGCTGAGTACCAGTGCGCAGAACATGGAGGCACAGATCCCGATGGCGAGGGTAACGCCGAAGCCTTTGATGGGGCCGGTGCCCATAAAAATGAGGATAAAGGCCGTGAGCAGCGTTGTGAGGTTGGAATCTAAGATGGTAGAAAAGGCGCGTTCGTGGCCTAGGCTGAGGGCCGTAAGCATAGATTTCCCGGCTCGCAGTTCCTCTCGCATGCGCTCAAAAATGAGGATATTGGCGTCTACACCCATGCCCACGGTGACCACCAAGGCAGCGATCCCTGGAAGGGTCATGGTATAGCCGATATTAGCTAAAATGCCCACTACAATCAGCAAGTTAGCCAGTACGGAGACCACAGAAATCAGTCCGCATAAATGGTAGTAAAGGATCATGAAAACGATGACCGTTCCGGCGCCCAGCAAGCAGGCATTCACGCTGCTTTTGCGAGCATCTTCAGCCAAGGAAGGGCCGACTTCGGACATTTGGTCCACACGCAGTTCGAATTGCAGAGGGTTATTGAGTACGTTGGCCAGTTCAACGACTTCGCGTTGGTTGAAGCGTCCTGAAATGCTAGCGTTGCCGCCAGCAATCTCACTTTTAACCGTGGGCGTGCTGTAGAGTTTGCCATCCAAAACAATGGCCAGCTGTCCGATGGCGTTGCTGCGTTCGTTTTCTTCGGCAATCCTCCGCGTCATACTGGCAAAGCGTTTGGCGCCTTCAGGGGTGAATTGGAGTGAAATATGATAGCCGCCTTGAGGATCTAGGCTCGGAATGGCTTCCCGGACGATTTCGCCGGTGGCTTCAGGGATGCGCTTAATATAGTAGGGGACCAGGCGTAGGTCTCCCGAGCGAGGATCTTCGTGCTCTTCTTCAAGTTTTTCGTACCCAGCAGGCGTAGGATCACGCATAGGGTGAGCACTACGATGGACCAAGCGGAACTCTAGGCGTGCTGGTTTTTTGATGGCGTGCACGGCCTCCGGGTTTTCACGTAGGGAAAGGCCAGGGAGCTGAATTTCAATGGCATCTAGGCCGCGTTCCCGTACAATGGGTTCCGCTACGCCCAGGCCGTTGACGCGCTGGCTGATAATACTCATAGCCTGAGCCAGATTTTGCTTGACGGCATCCGCATCCTTAGTGGCGTCCTGGGCGATTCGGAGCGTAAAAGCAGCGCCGCCTTGTAAGTCTAGCCCCAGCTGTAATTTACTGTGCGAACGCTTGAGCAGCTCGGCCAAAAGAATGTCATTGCGGCGTTGACGGTTTTTGACGTCCGCCAAGTTGACATGCGGAAAATGCCGAGCGTAATCGTGCTCGTTTTCGGCACCCAAGGCCTTCAAGGCCACAAAAACAGAGGAAGCGGTTCCGTTGGCCACGCGTTCCTGAGCCTTCTGAATGAGTGCTCCAAGCTCCTGCTTATCCACGGAAGCTTGCTTGCTTATGTAGACGTCAAAGGGCGTGTCTTTGATGGGGAACAGGGCAAGGACACACCACGAAACGACGGCTATACTGAGAAGAAACTTCCAAAGAGTGGATTTTTGCATATATGGTAAAATTATGCTTTTGCCTGGATGGCGTGGCGTTCCATCTCAATTTGGACTCCTTGAGCGACCTCCAAGAGCAGACGTCCTTCCTCTAGTTTGGAGATAACCCCATAAATGCCACTGATGGTGAGGACTTTGTCACCCTTTTTTAGGGACTCCAGCATCAGCTTGTGCTGTTTTTGGCGCTTACGCTGGGGGGCTATCATCAAAAACCACATCCCGGCCATCATGCACATCATGATTACCCAGCCCGATAGGGGCGAAGCTCCGGCCTCTTGAACTGCAAAAATACTGTTTATCATAAAAAATTAATTTGGCCCATTTAATGAAGGAGCTTGTGTAAATGCAAGCTTCTTTTTTAAAAAAGGGTTAGGGGGCTAAGGGCCAAGGGGACTTTGTCCCCTTGGATCCCCTTTCCGAT
>JANYDI010000079.1 GCA_025363695.1 Opitutia bacterium | reverse complement strand
CTTGTTAAATATGTTCTATATATCAAATTATATGAATCGCCCCTGTAGGGCTCTAAATCTTTTTTCCATGCCAAAACCCAGGGCTAAAGCCCTGGGCTGACAAGCATTCGCCCCTGCAGGGCTCTCATTTTGTGGTTTGTTTTTAAATAATTGTTTATCAACCCTAACGGATCCATTAAAACGGGTTTTAAATTTAATGAATCACACGTCCTAATTTGGCTCAGATGATTTTTTTCTTCACAGAACCTAAGGCCCATCCAGATCGCGAAGCGATCGAATTTTTTACTTAAACCGCACTTTGATCGCCCTGAAGGGGCGAAGGATCCTGGGTTTGGGTGTTAATTCTGATGACATTTTTGTCTCTGAAAATCACATGGATCTAAGTCCGTTATCAATATCAAACCACACTTAAGGAGCCCTGAAGGGGCGGTACATGATAGCCCAGGGCTTACGCCCTGGGCTACGATCTGCCGGCCCTTCAGGCCTCCTTATGGGTGGTTTGTTGTTATATAAAAAATACGATACGATCATTTTGATGTGATTTTGAAAGGCAAAAATACCATCAGAACCTCCTAGGGCGTGTGATCAATTAATTTAAAAACCTGTTTCAATGGATCCGTTCCGGTTGATAAATAATTATTTAAAAACAAACCACACTATGGGAGGCCTGAAGGGCCGAAGAATGATAGCCCAGGGCTTTAGCCCTGGGTTTTGGTTAGAAAACAAACCAGAGCCCTACAGGGGCGATTCTTAAAATGCATCAAATTTATCATAAAATCAACCATGCGCTACCTATCAATTTTCGAGAATCGCCCTTACAGGGCTCTAAATCTTTTTTCACCCGTAAACCCAGGGCTAACGCCCTGGGCTATCATCCTTCGCCCCTTCAGGGCTCCCATAGTGTGGCTTTAATAGACAGTTATATTGTTAATTGATGACACGCCCTAACACCCTAGCCCTGGGCGTAAGCCCTGGGTTTGGTGATGGAAAATAAACCGTAGCCCTGTAAATTTAGCCTTGCTTTCGGGTTCATTTTGGGATGGATTTATTCTGCTATTAGGTTTTGGCTGTGGTACGCTCGTGCTGCTAAGCCTGGCTTATTGGCAGTGGATTCACCTACAAGGGCGCGCATCCCCTCTTGGACTTCCAAGTTACAGCGCATCCTTGCCGTTTATTGCTGCTTCTATCATCTTTTGTCGCCTCATTTTAGGCTGTCGCTTGGGCTTTGGCCTTTGCGCCTAATTGAGGAAATGACATGCATTTTTTGAGGATTTTTTTTGCTATTATTTTTAGTATTGGAGTGTTGTTCGCACAAAGAGCCGTAGCGCTGAGTCCCGTGGAGACGCAGGCTCTGGGCGCGACGCAGGCGTTTTTGGAAGCCACTTTGGTCCCACAGCTACGGGTTAGCGCTATCCCGCTGAGCCAAGTCCTTAGTCTTTTAACGCAAACGCTCCCTAAAGACGTCAACATCGTTGTTGTAGATCCTGAACACAAGGACCCCAGTGTGAGCCTGTACTTGGAAAACATAACGTTATATAAGGCCCTGACCCTTCTGGCCGAATGCGCTGGATTTCGGCTTTACGTGGAGCCTTCCGTAGCGATTTTACGTTTAGCCGTACGCCCCCAGCGGTATGAGACGCAGACCTTTGCGCTCTCGCGTGCAGCGCTGATTGAGCTTACGGGCTTGCATGCGCAGTTGGAAAGCAGCGAAGAAACCCCGCCTCGAGTCGGGCGCCTGGAGGAGGAGCAATCCTTGGAAAGCTTTTTTGCCCGGGCTGGAATTGCCTTTGAAGAAGGGACGCGCTTGGCCTATGACGGAACCCAACTTTATGTCACGCAATCGCATGAAGCTCTTGTGCTTATAGAAGCACTACTCAAGCCCTTTGTGTTGCCAAAGCAAGTGCAAATAGAAATTAAATTTCTGGAAGTCAGCCAAAATGCCCTCGAGGAGCTTGGCGTGAATTGGTTTATCAACAGTAATGGCAGCTACATTCAGACCGCAGACCCTCGTTACGTCGGTAATCCAAAAAGTCCTACCCATCTGCGCAGCCTCAACCAAGCTGCGTGTGCCCCAGGGAATCAGGCACGCGCGGGGCATATCAATAATGCGAGCCCAAGCGGAACGCAAACCGCCATCCTCAATGAAGCGCCTGCTATGCCCGACGCCATTACTTTGGGCAGCCAGGCCTTTAGTAGCGCTCGTTTTGGAGCTTTATGGAAAGGGCTGGACATCCGAGCCGTTGTGCGGGCCCTCGAGCAACGCAGCGACACGGAGCTCCTTCACGCGCCCAATATTACCGTGGTTTCAGGGAAACGAGCCGAAATCAAGGTCGTCCGCAAGCTGTATTATCCTGAAAGTTATGGCGAAACCCATGCCTCTTGCACGCCCGAAACCTACTCAGGCCCGCGTCGTGCGCGGACCTCTGCGGCCTCTTCGATTGCGGTTTTGGCAGCTCGACCCCAAAAGTTTGTATTTGAGGAAGTCGGCGTAAAGGTAGCCGTTATGCCCCGTGTGGAAACCGATGGTAGTATTCACCTAGAGCTTACGCCAAGCGTCACCAATCTTAAGGACTGGATTTTGTACGGCGCCTCCAGTTTTTTGGTTTCTGGACGCACGACCATCGAGGTACCTTCCGGGTTTTACCAGCCCTTGTTTGAGTCCCGAACGTTACGCACCGAAGTCCGCCTAGGCGATGGCCACACCCTCCTGATGGGCGGCCTCACCCGCGAGGAAAGCGTCGAAGTCAACGATGCCGTGCCGTTCCTAGGCAAAATCCCCATCCTTGGGGCCCTCTTTCGCTCCCAAGGCCAAGCCACCCGAAAAATGACGCTCCTCATTGCCGCCACGGCCCGGATTGTCCCCCACGGCCACGTCCTCCCCGCAGTACCTCAGCCCTCCCTCGACTTGCTCCAACCCGACATCACCATGAGCGCACCCCTCACACGCATCAAAAAGTCAAAGATCTTCCGCCGTAAGGAGGCGAAGGGGCCAAGGGGAGCTAGCTCCCCTTAGGATCCCCTTTCCGATAGCGATTTTCTAAAATGCTGGCGCATTTTAGGAAAATCGCTATCGGGGAGGGAGATGCTAAGCCGTCCTCTCGATTCCTTCGGAATCGAATCTAGGGCGTGCCATTAACTGATAAATGCTTATATTTTTCATTGATTACACGCCCTATTAAACAGGTTCTTAGACCTATGCTATTTTTACCTTGAAAAATCACGTCAAACTTGTCATAGTGTAGTTATTATAAAATAACTTAGGGCGTATCATTAATTAAGCCAAGAAACAGAAGAAACCCGATGAATACACCCGGATCGCGAAGTGATCTGTGGAGGCCCTTGTATCACCCTTCTTGATAGGCGATTTTTATAAAATGCTTTGCATTTTTAAAAATCGCCTATCAATAGGGGATCCAAGGGGAGCTCGCTCCCCTTGGCCCTTTAGCTTCTCCGTATTTAACCCCTTAACCCCAACCAACTACCCCATGACTAAAAGAGGTTCTGTTCTCGTTACAGCACTGGTGCTGTCATCTGCTGCAGCGCTGGTTACCGGTGCTGCAATGCGTACCACGGTTAGCCAGTCTCGCTTGCAAAAGCGGCTTCTTATTGGCATTCAGGCACGGCAATTGGCGTCGAATATTGTTGTAAGCGTTGCTCAAAACACGGAAGCGTTGCTTCGTTCGGGTGTCGATATTAGCGGATCCTCGCTTCAGTTTCCAGCGCCGAATCCGGCTCTTTATGGGCCAACGCTGAATAAGTTAAACGTGCAGGATGCAAAGTTAGTTCAATTTAACCTTACCAGTCCTACTGGAAATAAAAGCTCCAACGGAATGGTACAGCAGACGACGATAAAAGCACCAAATTCCGTCCCAGATAAGAATCGCTTTGATAGTGGTTATAGCTATACGAGCTATAATTACGGAGGGCAGGACTACGGGACGGAAAGTATTTATCGAAATAGGGAAAAATTTTTTGCAAGAGGCGCTACGGTAGGCGCGCGTAGGGATATCGACCTATACGTGAATGTTGTTGCAAATATTGGAAATGTATCGAAAGATATTTCGATACATCAAATGCTTGCAGATCGCGTTTGCCAAGAAATGACGTATACGGGTGTTGTGTGTTTTCCAGATATTGAAATTGTCTCAACGAGAAACGACAGTATTGAATCTATTTATTGCCAGAACGATATTTACCTTTACCCACGAAATAATGTAAATATTCCAGGTCGTTTATTTGCTGCAAGCAAGATTTTAACAGGAGCTACGTTTGACACAACTAACCTTCCCATGGCTAGTCTTAATGTTTATAGCTATCCTTTTGGCACAGCAGGGGTAACGGATTATGCGTATGCATCTTTCCCTAGTGGTCTAGATCATTATAGCTCCAATTGGTTGAGTACGTCGCTTTCTTTGTTTAACGGTATGGTCAAGGATTCGTCGCACGGGGTGCCACGCTTTTTTTATAATGGCTTTACGGATGCTAACGGTAAGGCCATAAAGTTTTTTCCCAAAAACAGGGGAAACAGCAATCCCTATTATGCCTTGATTCAGCCCGTGATTGGAGCTCCTGATCCTACGGATTATCGACGTTCGCAGCAGTTTGCTGGCAAGGCCGACTATTTTTTTAAGGTAGCAGATGATGGCAGCGTTACTTTTAATCATAGGAATCCAGGGGGAATTGTTATCGATATAACAGCTTCCTTGCCTAGCGGTATCATTGGAGCCGCAGCCCAAGACTATAGTAAAATAGAAAAAGATCTACAGATAGAAGTCTATGAGGAAGGCGGTCCAAGTTCGGCGGTAGCTGACTTAGATAAGTTGATTAAGGAGCTCCAGCGCCGTTTTACTGCGAATCAAGGTGTAGTATTTCGTTCTCAAGCACAGTATGACAACGATGTGTTATATTATGCCGCACTCATGCAGTCTAAGGATTACGTGGTGAATCAAGTTTATGATTACGTAGGAAATCTTAATACCCTTGTTAGCGACTACAGGTATTCGTATACGTATACTGATTCAACGACAGAAGACGGTATGCGTAGGCGCGCCAAAGTGCTAAGAAATACTGGGTATGATAGGGCATATGCTTTAAATGCAGAAGTTCAATGGCAAAGATATAGCACAAACATTATTTGGTATTCAGACTTTACTGCCTTCTTAGGGGATGTCTATGATATTCAAAGCTTTAGAGAAACTCAGAATTTTATATTTAGCAATGGCAATTCATCACAGTATACTATAAGTGTCGTGAAGCTCAATGGCATGCTTGTTCATGACATTATTGATGCATTACCCGTGCCTGTGAATGTCAGCGCTTATCCCTATCTCAGTCAGCTTTACAATGTGGCAACAGGTACAGACCTAACGTTTGCACTGATCCCTCAAAATGTATATTTTGGTGTACCCAGGCTTCAAGGACTCATCACAGATCTTAAGGCTGTACTTGCCCTACAACCGCCTGCTTCCAGCGGGGTAAGTATTTTGCATGGGATTTATGATACTAATCAAAATCAGGCAATGAATCTTATCTCCCTAGACATTGCAGCGCTTAACAACGCATTGAATGGAGGAACCTTTGGACCTGGCTTTGATCCTACTAATTTCAGTGGTGTTGTTTACGTGGAATTTCCATACACAGATCCTGGTCGTCCAGAAAACATCCTTATTGCAAAGAACAAAAACATGGCATTGCAGCTCATTAATGGCAAGGGCCTTGCAGGCATGCCAGCCAATGCCGTTACGTTCTTTCCCATGATAGCGACGAATGCACCCATGTACATTGTTGGAGACATCGATATTGTTGCTGCAGGTGGAACAGCAAGCCCTTGCTATCTGGCTGCCGATGCCATCACTTTGCTGTCAGGGGCTTGGACGCATCAAAGCCGCATGGGCAGCAAATTAAGCCTGGATACGACTGCAAATCAAGCCCTCAGGCAGGCGCGAAATACGGTTTTACGCGCTAACATTATCACGGGAATGATTCCTCCTGGATACGACCCGACGCTTTCTGCCTATAATGGCGGTATTAGCTGTGGCTTGGTGAGGATTATGGAGTCCTGGAGTAATTGTACGCTGAATATTTATGGCTCTGTTATTTGTCCCTTTGAATCTGAAGTCCATAATAACCTGATGGCCGTCTCGAGTTCCTTTGGAACGTATCAATATGTAGGTCCCGCTCCACAAGTAACGATTGCACCTTCCTTGGGCAGCCTTACTTTGAAGTTTTCGCCTTTGCCAGAGTTTCATCTCTGTCGTAAAACGGGGCTGAAGTACATTTCAAAAGAAGAATTTCTCGCCCTATAGCCTCTATCATGAAAATAAAAAAACTTAAAAAAGGGTTCTCCTTGGTTGAAGTCTTGCTAGGACTGAGCGTTCTTGCCGTTACAGGCGTAGGCTTAGCCCAGGTTTCAACCATGAATATGCGTGCATCGTATAAAAATTTGTACGACACCCTGGTCACGTTCTACGCCAAGTCTGTCTTTGAGCAGATTACAAGCATGCCATTAAGTTCGCTGGCTGGGTACATTAATGCTACGAGTATTCCTGTCTACGGTGCTACACCCAACCCCTATGTTCCCGTCATGTTGCCGCTGTTTGCGACGCAGAGCTTAGCGACAACGCCGTTTAGTATTCTCGTAGATAAAGAGCGCAATGTGAGCTTTCCTGTAAGCTTTTTAGTGAGCCTTTCGATGGATCCGGATACGGCTTATGGCGTCACTTATTATGTGCTTCGTGTCAGTTTGACCTATGAGTATATGAACACATTTAGTCGTCAAAGAGTGGTAGGCAGTACGTTTTTTGCCACCATTCCCGTGCCCATGGCTTAGAACCTGTTGTATGAAAAATAAAAAATCAAAAGCATTTAGCCTCATGGAGGTCATGGTGGCCTTGGCGGTAGCTGGCATCGGCATGCAAGCAACGACAGGCCTGTTTACCAACATGGCCAAGCAAAGCAGCCATACTACGGAAATCGTAGACCTGCATGCTCAAGTTTTTCTTCTTGGCGAAGAAATGGATGTTTTAGCAAAGCAAGCTCAAGTCATTGGCGTTTTGACGGAGTTTTCTAATCCTATCCGAGCAAGAATTGTGGATCCCGCGGGTTCTGACCTCTTCGCTCCGCCCTATGCTGCTGGAAATATGCTCCTTTTCTTGTTCTATCAGGAAGTAGAACTGCCGCCTCCTACGTCCAATTGGAATCGTCCCCTGTCCGCTATCTACTTAACGCGTATGGTTGGCTATTATCGGGGGAGCAATGCTTATCTCAAAAAATTCGATACAGATCTCCTTGGTGGCATTCCTCCCGCCAATCAAACGAGGGCCTTTTATTATTCCATTCCTGCAATAACGGAAGAAGTAAATCACAAAAATGTTTTCCCCATCTTTGTTAGTCCGGCGACGCCCCTTTTTATGGCATTGCCTAACGATGGCTTTCTCATGCAGTCCCGATTTGTTTGCACCCTCAAGGGAACTCAAGGAACTAAGAGCTTTGATTTTCGCCTGGCGAGCCGTACCCAGGAGTACTAAGGGTGGTTTGGGGGGGCATTGGGGCTTGGGACGGCGTCATTGAAGTGACTCACGCACCATAGTGCGCTACGCACTTCACTTCCTTGTCCGAAGCCCCAATGCCCCCCTAAACCCGGCTCGAGGTAATTCATAAAATACACCTGGATCGCTTCGCGATCTGTGGGGGTGCCTTGTATAGCCTATCCCGATGGGCAATTTTACCATAAATGCGCTTGCGCATTTTGTAAAATTGCCCATCGGAAAGGGGATCCAAGGGGACAGCGTCCCCTTAGCACTTTAAACGCCTGTCTTCACAAACTTTTCTCTTGCCTTTCTTCTCTTCTTGACTAAGCATCGGAAGCTGCGCGGCACCGCGACCAAAAAACTTATCTAGGTATTTTTACTAACGAGGCATCGGGCGCCCTTCCTTTTTAATACTTGGCCGCGTGGGGAAGGGATAAGCCCGCCTTGTCGTTCGAGGGCCTAGACGCAGGCGCTTGGATAGCGTTTGCACACTTATTTATGAGTATTACGATGGACGAACTGCTCCAAAAGGGCGGCTTAGGCAAATTAAAAGAAGGTTCGGTTGTTGACGGGACCATTGTTGAAATTCAAGACAAAGCGGTGATCGTGGACATTGGCGCGAAAGCTGAAGGCATCATCAATTCCTACGAATTCCCGGATCTGGGCGACATCCATATCGGTGAAAAAATCGAGGTCCTTTTGGAACGCCTAGAAGACAAGGATGGCCGTCCCGTGCTTTCCTACGACAAGGCGCAGCAAAAGAAAAATTGGCAAAACATTATGGAGCGCTGCCAAGAAGGCTCCATTGTTTCGGGTCGCGTAAAAAGCAAGGTCAAGGGCGGCAAGGCGGGCCTTATGGTCAATATTGGCGTAGATGCCTTTTTGCCGGTTTCCCAAGTGGATACCCAAGCGCCTAAAAATCTTGACTACTATATCGGGCAAACGCTCGACATGAAAGTGGTCAAAATTGACCTCGAGCGCAAAAACATTGTCGTTTCCCGTCGTGAGCTCATCGAAGAACAACGCCAGCAAAAACGCAAAGAGCTCCTCGATCAACTCGAAGTAGGCTCGCGTGTACGCGGTGTTGTCAAAAATTTAGTAGATTTTGGGGCCTTTATCGACCTAGGCGGTCTGGACGCCCTGTTGCCCTCGCAGGATATTAGCTGGGGCCGCATAGCGCATCCGCGTGAAATCCTCAAGGTAGGCGAAGAAATTGAAGTTTACGTCACCGAAGTAGACAAGGAAAAGGGGCGTATCTCCCTAGGACTCAAGCAGCTTAGGGCCAATCCTTGGGACCAAATCGAAGCTCGCTATCCAAAGGGTACGCGTGTGCGTGGTAAAGTCATCAGCAATGTTGCCTTTGGTTGCTTTGTTGAGCTGGAAACCGGCGTCGAAGGCCTTGTCCATGCTAGCCAGTTCTCTTGGGGCAAACGCGCAGTCAAGCCTCTGGACTTTCCTAAGGTCGGCGATGAGATCGATGCCGTCATTCTGGACATCCAAAAGGACAAGCAGCGTATCTCCTTGAGCTTCCGTGAGCTCGACGAAAACCCATGGACCATGGCCATCCACAATTACCCTGTCGGAGCCCATATCCGCGGTAAGGTTCGCAATATGGCCCCGCACTGCGCCTTTATTGAGCTCGAAGAAGGCATTGATGGCGTTGTCTACCTCCAAGACATGAGCTGGACACGCAAGATCAATCACCCAAGCGAAATCATGAAAAAGGGTGATGACGTCGATGCCATCGTTCTGAGCGTTGATGCTGAAAAACAACGCATTGCGTTGGGTATCAAGCAACTCAGTGTCGATCCTTGGAAGGAAGTCAGCGGCTCCTACAAGGTCGGAGACATCGTCGAAGGCGTCGTGACAAAGATTATTCCTAACGGGGTTTTTGTTCGCCTGAAGGAAGATATTGACGGATTTGTCCATATCAGCCAGCTCGCTGAAGGCCATGTCGACAAAGTTAAGGACGTCCTGAACCAAAACGATCCCGTTGTCGCCCGTGTCATCAAGGTCGATCACGAAGCTCGCCGTATCGGCCTGAGCATTAAGGCCGCTCATTACGACTCTGATCGCCTGGCCGCTGAAACAGCAGCCTACGAATCCCTCAGCCATGGCGAAACCTTGAGCAATTTTGGCGATATCTTCGAACGCGCCCAAAACGATGCCCAAGCCGAAGCCGCTCGCCACGCGTAGGGGAGGAGAGGAGGTAGAAGGGCCAAGGGGCACGCCCCTTGGATCCCCATAGGAAGGCGATTTCCTTTATGCCAAGGGGCATAAAGAGAAATCGCCTTCCTCAATGGGCATACAAGACCCGTTACGGATCGCTTCGCGATCAGCCCATTTTGTTGCGTTTTAACGATCGCAAAGCGACCTGTGGGGTGCCTTGTATAGCCTATCCCGATGGGCAATTTTACCATAAATGCGCTTGCGCATTTTGTAAAATTGCCCATCGGAAAGGGGATCCAAGGGGAGCTAGCGCCCCTTGGCCTTTCACTTGGCGCCTACTGGCTTAGCGCCTGCCGCAACGGGAGCTGTAGGCGTTGGCGCTGCGGGTGGCAAGGGTGCGACTTCCTTAATCCCCAAAAGATCCTTGAGTGTTTGAAAGGGTTTATCGGGCCCAATATACTTGTTGCCGTCGTAGCTTCGCGCCAGAACATTTTCATTGCCGTCCAAAATAATGAGGCTTGGAATGGCCTGCGTGGTATGTACCTTGATGTCTTTTTTGTCCGGGGGGGTGTTTTCAAACCCCATAACAGGGAAGGTTGCATTGACGTTTGCCTTTTTACTCGAGCTTTTCAAGTACTGTAACATGGCGGCCGGAGAGCGTTCCGTATGGTGTACCAGAATGATTTCAAAGTTTGGGTGCTGGGCATGGTAAGTAGTGTAAAAGGTGAGCAAGCGCGGGGTAAACTGGATACAGGGATGGCACCAACTGGCTGAAAAATAAATGGCAAAATAGGCAACTTTATTATAATCAATGGCATAGGGTTCGTATTTCCCATCTACAAGCTTAAAGAGCTTGCCATTGAGAAGGGCTGCCATGCGACAGTTGGGGCCAGCAGGCTTGGAGCTCTTAGCCGTTGGGGCCGTCGGGGGAAGCACAGCCGCTGGTTCTGCTCCCTGAAGGAGGCATGGGAGGCCCACAAAAACAAGGAAGCGCAGTAAAACAGAATGGGGGCTAAGAAGACGCATGCTTCCAACCAGTCTAAAGGGTTAAAATTAAATCACAAGTCTTTTTTTAGAACCTCAATAATATTGGAATGCTTTTGGCTGAATCCATTAAATAATGGTTGCATAAAGATGGAATAGGTAACTTTTTGCTTGAAAATGCAAAAAAACAAGTCTACAAGGGGTGGTGTCATTTCAATACCTGTCTGTGAAATTGAAACCGTAAACGATCACTATCATCACAATCTATGAAGACTCATCTCAAAAAAATTTCTCTCATCTCCACTTTTTTAGCAGCATGCGCCCTCCCGACCTTTGCTGAAAATACTGAGGATCCTACTAGTTTAGCGGATCTTCTTGTCGAAAAGGGCCTTGTCTCCCGGGAAGAGGTCGATAGCGTCAAGCAGGGTACCGTGAATTCTTCGCGCTCTCAGCGTATCACAATCAAGGGAGAAACCCGTGTTCAATACGTCACGAACATGCCCAAGGAAACCAAAGTGGACGGCGATATCCTAGCGGATGAAACGGATGTGAGCAAGTTCCGCGTCCAGGCCGCTGCTCTGACTGCCGAAGCAGACTTAGGCGGAGGCTTTGGTGCCACCTTGGGTATCGGGCTCGGTGGTGACGCAGCACGCTCTGATCGTGCAGCAGTACACTCGGTACGCATCCTCTCTGCTTACGCAAGCTATACACACAGCGAGTGTCTGAACTTTGATGCCGGTTTTCGTGGCGTGCCTTTCGGACTGGAAGAAGGCATGTCTACCAGCGATATTAAGACCTTCATGCGCACACCTGCCAATCAGTTCTTTGACGGAAAGCTTAATCTCGGAAATCGTTATACCGGGCTTTTTGTTTACGGTGATATCATAGAAGGCTTGTACTACCAAGCTGCGGTTACCAATGCTTTGGTGGACGACGTGAGAGGCGCTCATCGCGTTGGTGGTGAGTCTATCGTGTCTAGCCATGATCCTGCTTTGTGGGCGCAATTGGGCTACAAAGACCGTTTCGAAGAACTTTTCTATAACTTCGGGGGTTCTATTGCCTACCTGCCAAATCAGACTCAGTCGGACGCGACCGATTTGTTCAATGCCCATCAGTTTGGCTGGAACCTCTTTACCCGTCTTCAATGGCAAAGCCTAGAAGTGCTTGCTGAGTTTTATGCTTCCCGTGTTCAAGATGCTATCGAAGCCGGTAAAAGCGTAACGCCCTATGGTTTTAGCATTATTCCTTCCTACAAAATTACAGAAAAGGTTGAACTTGTTGGCGCTGTGAGCTTTGTAGACGCAAAACGCGTGCCTGCAAGCCGTTTTGATGGTCGGGCCGATGATGCTGCGATTCCACTCATTAGCCCTTCTGCTGTCGTTGAGGGAGCTTCTGATGATGGCGTTTCTGCTAACAAGGTGGTTGCCTGGTACTTGGGCGGAAACTATTACATGACTGACGCCGTAAAGGTTACCGCTGGGTACCAATACGCCGAGTTCAAGGAACGCGACCTGGCTGACCTGTCCAATACCGCTAAGCGCAGCAACCATACGGTAGGGGCACGCTTGCAGCTATTATTTTAGTTTAGTAAAGGGCCAAGGGGCACTAGTGCCCCTTAGGATCCCCTACAGGTAGCGATTTTATAAAATGCGATGCATTTTAATAAAATCGCTACCTGGTAGAATATACTAAGACCCCCACAGATCGCGAAGCGATCGAGGGTGTATCTTATGAATTGCTTTGAGCCGGTTTTAGGGGAGGCATTGGGGGTTCGGACAAGGAAGGGAAGTGTGTAGCGCACTACGGTGCGTGAGTCACTTCCATGACGCCGTCCCAACCCCCAATGCCCCCCTAAAACCATCCTAAGGGGAGCAAGCGCCCCCTAGCCCTTGCAAGCGCCCTTAGCCCTTTAACCCATGGAAGCGCTACCGGCACTCAGAGCGGCCTTGTTGGCCTGGTATCGGGCTGAGCGCCGGCGTTTGCCGTGGCGGGAGTTCCCGAGCGTGTACGCAACGGTGGTCTCGGAGTTCATGTTGCAGCAGACGCAAGTGGACACGATGTTGCCGTATTTTGAGCGTTGGATGGCGCTTTGGCCAAGCTTTGAGGCCTTGGCGCAAGCGAGCCCTGAGGCTGTTTTACACACGTGGCAAGGCTTGGGGTACTACTCTAGGGCTCGTAATTTACTGAAGCTGGCGCAGGCTGTTGTTCAGCTCGGGGCCATTCCTGGGGATCCGCAGCAATGGAGGCAGTTTCCGGGAGTCGGCGCCTATACGGCTGCAGCGATTATGAGTATTGCCTTAAATTTCCCTATCGCTTGCGTGGACGGCAATATTGTGCGTATTGCTACGCGTTTAACGGGAGATCATCGATGTTATAAGGATTCTGGGAGTGCGGCCAGGGCCTTGGATGGCTTTTGCCAGGAGCTTTTGAATCGTGAAAACCCTGGCGATCACAACCAAGCCTTGATGGAGTTAGGGGCCACTGTATGTCGGAAAAGCAAGCCCTTGTGTGGCCTGTGCCCCTTGAGGCCCTTTTGCAAGGCAAGCCAATCGGGAACGCCTGAGCTTTTTCCGCATTTTGAGCCTAAACGCTTTACAAGCATTCAGCTTGAACGGTTTTTTTGTCACAAAAATGACGCGCTTTTATTATTTAGACATGGGCTTGAGGCCCGTCGTTTAGCGGGATTTTACGAATTACCGCTCGTCGAAGCTCTGCAGACCCCCAAAGGAGCCTTGCTTTATTTGGGCAAACGCAGTATTAGTACGCAACGCTTTGAGGAAGCGATCTATGCCCCCAAAACTATCGAAGCTGTTGCCGATACGACAGCAGAGCCGCTCTTTTGGGTGCCCATCGAACATCTAGGCGCTCTTACGCTCACAGGGCCGCATAGGCGCTGGATTCAGGCATTGCTAAGGAGCTAAGGGGCACAAGTGCCCCTTAGGATCCCCTTTCGATGGCGATTTATTAAAATATTACATATTTTAATAAATCGCCATCGAGAAG
>JANYDI010000066.1 GCA_025363695.1 Opitutia bacterium | reverse complement strand
AAGTGCGTAGCGCACTACGGTGCGTGAGACACTTTCCCTGACGCCGTCCCAAGCCCCATTGCACCCCTTAACCCACCCCTAGGACAACTCGAAGGACCCAACACCGGGTGAAGTCATCGAGTAGGTTTTGTCGCCGCGAATGACCTGTAAGTTGTGTCCTTCGGAGAATTTGATGGTAATGGGGCCTTGTTTTTTGAACGTCATGCGCTCACCGGCCAGGAGCTTGCGTTTAACGATTTTTTCAGCATCTTGCTTGACGATCACCAGGACATCGCCTTTGGCAAGCAACTCTATCGTTTCTTCCTCAACTTTCGGGGCTTGGCTCAGAGCCGAGGGCTTTGGGGCTTTGGCAAAAAACGCTGTCCAGGTAAAAAATCCGCCCAAAAGGGTGCACACAAGCAAAACAGAGCTTCCGGCAAGGACCATGAGCCGTGAACCCTGGGGCCGTGAAGCGTTTTTGGATTCATGCGGGAGCGCTTCTTCTTCGCGTGCAGGCAATTCTACTTGGCCATAAACTTCACGTTTGGCCTTCTTTTTGCTTTGCTGGGATAAAGCTAAATAATCCTCTAAAATAGCTGCCACGTCTGCCTTGAGGTATTGGGCATAGAGCTCGAGGAAGCCGCGTCTGTAAATTTCTGGAAGTCCAAAATCGAAATAATCTTCTTCAAAATGGTTCAAGTAATCCGTACGGACCTTGATTTCTTCAGAAATGCTTTTGAGAGAAAGTCCTTTACGCTCACGCGCTTCACGAAGTCTTTGGCCAATGGTGCTCATGCTAGCTTGGTAAACCAAACAGACAGATAAGTCAAGACATCCCTTCTTTTCTATGCTTATGAGAATACTCCGTTTTACTTTTTTTGCATGTGCCCTGAGCAGCGCTTTGAGCGCTATGAAAAGCTGGAATTTTTCCTTCGATGAAAAGGACAAGCCTGTACGCGCCTACCATTCAGCGGATTCTATTTGGGAGAGCCGCCTAGGCCGTAAACGGCACCCCGGAGTAGAACGTGCGCAGGCTCCCGAAGTACAGCCTGGCCACAGGCCCTCCATAAGCAAAACAGAAGATAAAAACTTAGATGACTTTTGGCGCCTACAATTGCGCACTTTAGGGCTGAGCGAAGAAGCCCCGTTCATTACGCATGAACAGGCAAAAGCGCTAGACGAGCTCAACCAAAAATACCCTAAGCGTATCAGCGAGGCCTTGCCAAGGAATCTTTGGAGCCTTCGGCTTTCCTTGGCGGATTTTGCACAGGGAAGCGCCTATCCCCATGCTTCCTCGATAAGAGCCTTGGGCTTTTCAGATCCGGAAGCTTTAACAAAGGTTGTTTTGGAGGCCATCCTTAGTACTTTTCCGCATGTGGTTTATTTAGATTTAGACGGCGCCCCCCACGACGTCTATGCTTATTGCATGCAATGTTATTCAGAACGTTTGCGGGTGAAGCCTTTGCCGTATTCGCGTAAACGTTTGCGGGAATAAATGTTGCTAAAAACGCTGGCCTCCCATTAAGCTGGGTCCATGTCAACACTTCCTTTAGGTTTCGGGGTTACCCTCATAGGCCATGCGCAGGGCTATTGGGCTTTGAATAAACCGGCAGGCCTCCGTGCCCACCCCAACACGGAGGCTCCCGACCCCAAGGCACTCCTCAACGCTCCGTACGATGCCCACAAAGAAGCCTATGTGCTGGGCAACAACCAGTTTTTCTTTCTGCTGCATCGGCTCGACTCGCCAACCTCAGGCGTCATGCTCGGCTGTTTTTCTGCTGAAAAAGCCCAACAAGGGCGTTTGTGGCTCGAACAACAAGCTCTAAAAAAAATCTACCTGGGCTGGGTCTTTGGGCACCCTCAAAAGGCTCAAGGTGTCTGGAATTTCTCGTTAAACAAGCAACACAAGGGGGACCATGTCCACGTGTCTGTCGGCGGTCCCTTGTGGGCCCAAACCGCCTTTAAGGTCCTGGAATCCCGCCGCTATCAGGGCCTCACCATGACCCTATTGCAATTGGAACCCCTCACCGGCCGCACCCATCAACTCCGTGTCCACTGTGCCCAAAACGATTGCCCCATTGTTGGCGACAAAACCTACGGCCACCCCAAGCATAACCGCAGCTACGCCAAGGCTTCCGGCCTCGACCGCCTCATGCTCCATGCCTGGGGAGTTACGCTGCCAGGCGGAGTGAGTTTTAATGTTCCGCCGCCTGAAGGATGGTGGTTTTAGGGGGGCATTCGGGGTTGGGACGGCGTCATGGAAGTGACTCAGGGGGCTACGCCAAAGGCTTTGCCCCCCAGGCGCGTTTCGCACTTAATTAAGTCCCTGGGTACCATAGCTTTAGTTGAGTTCTTGCATAACTTCATTAGGCGTGCGACCCCATGCTTGTCCATTTAAAACGCACTTAAGGAGGCCTGAAGGGCCGGCAGATGGATAGCCCAGGGCGTAAGCCCTGGGTTTTGGATGAAAAAAACCAGAGCCCTGTAGGGGCGGCACTCAGAAGGTCAATAGAAGTGTCGCCCCTGTAGGGCTCAAAAAATTTTCACCTGTAAACCCAGGGCTTACGCCCTGGGCTATCCATCTGCCGGCCCTTCAGGCCTCCTTATATGTGTTTTGTTAGTTAATCAAGCAGGATTGATTACACGTCTTAATTTGATTGCTGGGATTTATAAATTTTGGCCTTTAATAGGGTTATGCAAGAACTCTAATCAAGTTTTGTAAAAACTACACGCTTCGCGATCGAAGGCTATCAACAAAGAAAGGGGCTTAGGCTGAAGATATATTGTAATATTTTTAAGATATTATGGTAAATTTTGTGGATTTTGAGGGAAATTTTCATGAAAAAGCCCTGGATTTTGATATCCAGGGCTTTAAGCGTGAAGTATTCTCAATAGATTTTTTTAATTTTTAAGCGCGTAAGGGCGAAACTCGAAGTGATTTATGCTTGTAGGCTTTATGCTTTTAGTGTTTTAGTCAATGGAATGAAGTATCAAGTCGAGAATCGCCCTTACGGAGCTCTAAGGTTTTATTTAGTCTAACCTATTTTTGTGTAAAAAACAGGGGGTCAGGACGCCCGAGAACACGTATTCACGATCTGAGTTCTCGGGCTGAATTCGCTTCTTAAGCCGGCGAGAAAGGATTGTCGTGAGCTCCGTGGTACAGAATCCGGGCATTATTTCGAGTAAAAGAGCTTGGTCGTTTTGGGTTTTCATGATGATTTTTTTGGAGGAAAGGGAGCCCTTGGAGAAGGAAATTTTTTGTTGCTGGCCAGCTGGGTTTTGTCCCTGTCCCTACAATTATAGCAAAAAATGATCGATTGTCAAGGGGTTTTTGAAAAAAATTTAATTTTTTTTAAAAAAAGTTTAGGATGTAAATGAGTGTGTGGTATCGATATAAAGCCTAATAAAGGAGGTGACAATGAACTAAGTTGTTGATCAAACCACACATAAGGAGGCCTGAAAGGCCGGCATATACGTAGCCCAGGGCGTAAGCCCTGGGTTCAACGGTAAAAAAAGATTTTGAGCCCTACAGGGGCGACACTCGTATTCAAATTTTTAGTGCCGCCCTTACAGGGCTCCGGTTTATTTTCCAACCAAAACCCAGGGCTTACGCCCTGGGCTACGATCTGCCGGCCCTTCAGGCCTCCTTATGTGTGGTTTAAATGGACAAGTATATTGGTCGCACGCCTAATGAG
>JANYDI010000064.1 GCA_025363695.1 Opitutia bacterium | reverse complement strand
CGATAGGCGATTTTTAAAAATGCGATGCATTTTATAAATATCGCCGATCGGGCAGGACATACTAAGCCCCCCACAGATCGCTTCGCGATCCGGGTGTATTTTTAGAATTGCCTTGGAAGGGTGGTTTTAGCGGAGGAATTTTGACGTTTAGACAAGGAACCTAGCGCGACGTGTGCTACAGCACTCGAGCGCGAAGGTGACGCCGTATAAACTCAAAAGGTCCCGCTAAAACCACCCTTCGGGGATCCTAAGGGGACCACGGCGCCCCTTGGCCCTTATTTTTATATTGCCATTCGAGTGGCCATTCCTCAAGTTAAAAAAACTATGAAAACGATGACTCCCTTAGAGCGCCTGAGGCATTCTTGCGCGCACGTGCTGGCTGCGGCCGTTTTGAGACGCTTTCCTCGGGCGAAGCTCGACATTGGGCCGCCCACAGCCACGGGGTTTTACTACGATATAGCGATGGATGAGTCCTTGACTCCGGAGCGCCTTGAGGCGATACAGGAGGAGATGGCGACGATTATCCGCGAGCGCCAAGCTTTTGTGTGCGAGGAAGTTACACGCGCACAGGCCCGGGCTTTTTTTGAGGAACGTCAGCAGCCCTATAAGCTGGAGCGCTTGGCGGATATCCCTCAAGACGAAGCGATTACGTTCTATAAAAATGGCGAGTTTATCGACCTATGCGCGGGTACGCACCTTGAGCACACGGGGCAAATTGGGGCCTTTAGGCTCATGTCGGTTTCCGGAGTTTATTACCGAGGCAACGAAAACAATTCCCAGTTGCAGCGTATTTATGGGACAGCTTTTTTCACCCAAAAGGAATTGGATCTTTACCTGGAGCAGCTCGAGGAGGCCAAGAAACGCGATCACCGCAAGCTTGGACGCGATCAAGAACTGTTTTTAATTGATGAACAAGTCGGTGCAGGCTTGATTTTATGGCAGCCCGCTGGGGCGATTATTCGCCGTCAGCTCCAAAATTTTATTCAAAAGGAGCTGGATGCCCAGGGCTATCAGGAAGTCTTTACGCCGCATATTGGCAAGCTTGATTTATACCGTACATCAGGGCATTTCCCCTACTATGCGGATGCGCAGTTTCCGCCCCTGCTGTCGCATGAGTTCCTCAGTCGCAAGGCCAAGGAAGGCTGCAGCTGTGCGGAATTGGTGAGCTCTATGGCCGCTGGGGAGATCGAAGGCTACCTGCTCAAACCCATGAACTGCCCCATGCACATCCGCATTTACGCCTCGCAGCCCCGTTCGTACAAGGAGCTTCCCTTGCGCCTGGCCGAATTTGGGACCGTCTACCGCTGGGAGCAATCGGGTGAGCTCAATGGCATGACGCGGGTTCGCGGTTTTACGCAGGACGATGCCCATTTATTTTGCACGGAAGACCAGATCGGCCAGGAAATCAGCGGCTGTTTGGCCTTGGTAAAGAAAATATTCACCACCTTGGGCATGCACGATTACCGCGTGCGCGTGGGCCTAAGGGACCCTGAGTCCACTAAATACGCGGGTACGCCGGCCTTGTGGCAAAAGGCGGAAGACGCCCTCAGAAGTGCTGTGAAAACCCTCGGGGTCGCGTACTGTGAGGAAATCGGCGAGGCTGCCTTTTATGGGCCCAAAATTGACTTTGTCGTGCGCGATGCCATTGGCCGTGAATGGCAACTGGGCACCATACAGCTTGACTACGTTCTGCCTGAACGCTTTAAGCTCAGCTACACCGGGCCTGACAACGAAGCCCATCGCCCCGTCATGATTCACAGAGCGCCCTTTGGCTCGATGGAACGTTTTGTCGGGCTGCTCATTGAGCATTTTGCCGGTAATTTCCCCGCCTGGCTGGCCCCCGAGCAAGTTCGTCTGCTCCCCATCAGCGATGCCCAGCTTCCCTATGCTCACGAGGTCCTTAAGCTCTTGAAGCACAAGGGTTTACGTGCGCATTTGGATGCCCAGAACGAAAAACTCGGCGCCAAGATACGCCGTGCCGAGCTCCAAAAAGTCCCCTACGTACTTGTTCTTGGCGAAAAAGAAGCCTCCAGCCGCAGCGTCGCCCTGCGTTCCCGCATTAACCCCAGCGCCGAAGGCGTCCGAGGCTTGGAGGAAGTAGTGGCGTTTTTGGAGAAAGAAGGATGTGTTAAGGGTTAAGGGCTAAGGGGCACTTATGCCCCTTAGGATCCCCTATCGGTAGCGATTTTTAAAAATGCGAAGCATTTTATAAAAATCGCTACCGAGGAGGGCATACTAAGCCCCTCACAGATCGCTTCGCGATCGCTTGGATGCAGGTGTGGTCTGTGTTTGAGCGGCCTGCGTACGTCGTCTATAGTGTGTGAAGTTCAAGAATAAACATCCTAGTAAAAATCCAATAATATAGACGGTATATTTCTCTTTAGTACTTAACATAAATAATGCCTTGCCTTATGGCCAAAAATTCCCATCCTAGGAAAACTTTGACGATCCCGAAGGGATCTGTGGGGGGCTTAGTATATTCTACCAGGTAGCGATTTTTATAAAATGCTTCGCATTTTTAAAAATCGCTACCTGTAGGGGATCCTAAGGGGCGCAAGCGCCCCTTAGCCCTTTAACCTTCCTTCCTCTTTCTTATTCTTTCCTTACACATGGATCAAGACTTAAAGTACACATTGAATTTGCCGCAGACGGAGTTTCCGATGCGCGCGGATGCGGTCGTGCGTGAGCCTAAGCGGCTGGAGCGCTGGCAGACGGAGGGCTTGTACCAGAAACTGCAGGAAAAAAACAAGGCTGGGGAGGCCTTTATTTTGCATGATGGGCCGCCGTTTACTAGTGGTGAGATTCACGTTGGGACGGCCTTGAATAAGACGTTGAAGGACATTGTTTTGCGTTACAAAACGATGCGGGGCTACCGCACGCCGTATGTACCGGGTTGGGACTGCCATGGCTTGCCGATTGAATATCGCGTAATGGTGGCGATGAAAAAGGAAGAGGCGCAGGGTCCTCAGGCGATCCGGTCTGCCTGTGCGGCCTTTTCAGAAAAATATATTCAGCTGCAACGGACGCAATTTGAGCGCTTGGGTGTACTTGGGGAGTGGGAGGGCGCCTATCGTACGATGGATCCGCAGTACGAGGGGGATATCCTGCGCACCTTCGCGGCCTTTGTGGAGGCTGATTTAATTTATCGGAGCAAAAAACCCGTGTATTGGTCGATCCCCTGCCGTACGGCCTTAGCGGAGACGGAAATCGAATACCGCGATACCTCCAGTCCCTCTATTTATGTGGCTTTCCCGATGCAGCAGGACGCCTTTGTGGTTGTTTGGACGACAACGCCTTGGACCTTGGTGTCGAATTTAGCCATCGCCCTGCATCCCAAAGCGGCTTATGAGTGGGTGCATTACCAGCAAAAACGCTACTTGGTGGCCCATGAACGCGTGGAGGCCTTTGTGGCAGCCTGTGGCTGGGAGGGTACGCATACGAGCTTGGCAGGCTTGGGAGCGCTGCTTGAAGGCGATAAAGCGTTACATCCCTTTTTGGACCGCGAAAGCCCCTTGGTCTTGGCCGATTATATAACGATGGATGCCGGTACGGGCTGCGTCCATACGGCTCCAGGGCACGGCCCCGATGACTACCAAACAGGCCTGCGCTATGGGCTTGAGGTGTATTGCCCGATCGATGAGCAGGGCTGTTACCTGGACGATGGCAAAGTCCCGCAAGCCTGGGTGGGTGCTTCCGTGCTCGATACAAAAACAGGCGCTAACACCTTGGTTATCAACACGTTAAGGGAGAAGGGTTGCCTGTTGCAGCAGGCCACGCTGCAGCATAGCTACCCGCATTGCTGGCGCTCCAAAACGCCCTTGATTTTTAGAGCTACTGATCAATGGTTTATCGGTTTGGGCCGCTATGCTTTGCGCCAAAAGCTCCTAGACGCCGTCAAGACGGTTGCGTGGCTTCCCGAGTGGGGGGCTGCGCGCATGGAAGGCTTTTTAAAAAGCCGACCCGATTGGTGCATCAGTCGCCAGCGTTTATGGGGCGTCCCTTTGCCCGTTTTTTACGATGAGCACGGCGCCCCCTATGCCGATGCGGGTGTTATTCGCGCTTTGGCGGAAAAAATCGCTCAAAAGGGCAGCAATTTTTGGTTTGAGGCCAATGCCCAAACCCTGCTTGAAGGCATCCCTTTGCCACCTTCTTGGCAAGGCAAATTGCTAACGCCCGGTACGGATACGCTCGACGTCTGGATGGACTCCGGCAGCAGTCATCATGCCGTTTTGAAGCGTAACAAAGCCTTGGCTTGGCCGGCTGATCTGTGCTTTGAAGGCTCCGACCAGCATCGCGGTTGGTTTCAATCCCTGCTGTGGACCAGCGTGGTGACGCAGGGGGCAGCGCCTTACAAAAAAGTCATTACGCATGGCTTTATTGTCGCTGAAGATGGGAAAAAGATCTCCAAAAGCGAAGGGCCTTCGCAGACGGCAGCCAGCTATATAACGCGCTATGGCGCAGATGTCCTCAGGCTATGGATCGCTTCAGAGGACTACCGCGATGATATTCCTTTGTCCGAAAACATCCTTAATCAGGTAGTCGGGGCTTATCGTAGTTTTCGCAATACTTTGCGCTTTCAACTAGGGAATCTCCATGATTTTGACTATGAGCGGCATGCGGTTAAAACTTTTAGCCCCATCGATCAATGGGTCCTAAAAAAAACCGATGAACTGATAGAACGGGTTACTGAAAGCTATGAGCTCTACCAATTTCACAGGGCTTATCAGGAACTCAATGCCTTTTGCGTAAACACTTTGTCAGCGCGTTATCACGACATCCTCAAGGACAGGCTGTATACCTTAGCGCCTAATGACACCCTGCGCCGTTCCTCTCAAACAGCGATGTACCGCGTATTGCGTACCTGCATGCGTCTGCTGGCGCCGATATTGGTCTTTACCACCGATGAGGCCTTTGAATTCCTGACTCAGAGTCAAAAAAAAGCCTACGAAAGCATCCACCTACAAGCTTGGCCCCAGACCAAACCAAGCCTCTACGATACAGACGTCTGTGCCCAGCTGGACAGCCTCATTGCCTTTCGCTCTCAAGTCCATGAAGCCCTCGAAGCCGCTCGGCAAAGCAAGCGCATCGGGCAGTCCCTCGATGCCCAGGTGACTTTGGCCATCGGTCCCGATGTCCTCCAGGAAACCCTCGGGAAGTGCCTCGTCCGCCATGTCGATTTGCTCGAAGAGCTGTTCATTGTTTCAAAAGTCCACCTCGTTTTGGTCCCCGAACTCGGGCTTGCCGTCCAAGTAGACCACGCCTCAGGCGTCCGCTGCCCCCGCAGCTGGCGCTGGGTCGAGGCCCTCGTCGAGGCGCCCGGCTTCGGCGCCGTCTGCAAACGTTGCGAAGCCGTGCTAAGGAGCTAAGAGGGCTAAGGGGCGCTTGCGCCCCTTAGGATCCCCTACCGATAGGCGATTTTTAAAAATGCAAGCATTTTATAAAAATCGCCTATCGGGGTGGGCATACTAAGGCACCCTCCGGATCCCTTCGGGATCGGTCCTGCAAAGCCTGTAGGGAGCGATTTTTTGTAAATGCGTTAGCATTTCAAAAAATCGCTCCCTAAGGGGGTTGCAGGGGGCGCAAGCGCCCCCTGCGCCTTACTTTTTTTGCACATTCTAAGAAATACGTAAGTCCTTACGCTTGACAAGCGCGAGGGATTCTGAGAAGGATAGAGCTTTGAGGAAAGCAGCTGCTATGGGAAAGAAAACAGACGGTAATTTGAGAGCACCTGCGGCAGCGAAAAAGTCGGCAAGCAAGGCCGTGGTAGCCAAGGACAATTTGGTGGCCAAGGGTGCTAAAAAGCAAGCAAAGGCGTTGGAGCCGGCCTTAAAGCCGTCGAAAAAAACAGGAGCCTTTGGTCGTTCGATTGGTACGGGGGTGGCCGTGCCGCGCTTTGCCAGTGAGCGTACGCGTACTTTAAAGGAGTCCAAAAAGCTTTCTGCGCAGACGAGCAAAAGAATGGAGCAGCGCCGTTCCATCTTGGCAGCGGTCATGGAGGCGCGCATTGGCTTGATTAAGCGCGAACGCAAGCTTGCTTCGGAGCTGCCCTTTAAGGCTCGAGTACGCAAAATAACGCCCATTGTTTTTACGCTGGAGGAAGTTCAGGCCATTTTACGCGCCAAGAGCGAAGAGGTTGAAAAGAAGGAAATCGAGCCGCTTATTACGCTTGAGCCCAAGGCCAAAAAGTTAGAATTTGTTCCTGCAAAGCCTACTGAACGCCGTGTGTTGGGGGCAGCATCTATCCAGGATATTTTAGGATTTAACCCAAAAGTAAAAAAAGCGGCTATAGATCCTGAGGATGAGCTGAATCGTGTGCCCAAAAAGTGGTTGCATTACTATAAAGCCCTTATAAAATTACGCGAACATTTCCGAGACGAACTCGCCATTCATGCGGAGGACACGCTCAAAAAGTCCGTAGTTGAAGATTTAGGCGATAATCAAGACCTTAACGATGGCTCTTCGGAAAGCTGTAATCGTGATTTAGTCCTCAGCTTGCTGTCCTCCGAGCAGGAAGCGCTTAATGAGATTGATGAAGCGATTAAGCGCATTTTAAGCAATACCTATGGCCTGTGCGAGGTGACTCAAAAGCCGATATCCAAGGAGCGCCTGGCTGCGGTTCCCTTCACGCGCTATTCTTTGGAGGGGCAAATGGACTACGAGCGCTCCCGAAGGCGTGAGTCCCTGCGCTCCACCATGGGCAATAGCGTCTTTTTGGCCAATACGGATGAAGAAGCTCCGGACGGCATCTCTCGGGATGATATTGACGATGAGTAACTATAAGGTGTTGTGCTTACTTGCATTGGGCGTTTTTTCTTTAGACCAAATCAGCAAGGCAGCGGTGGCGTTTTCCATTCCTTTTGGGACGTATTGGGAGCCTATTCCCGTCTTGGGTTCTTGGGTTTATTGGGTGCATGTCGGCAACACCGGGGTAGGGTGGTCGCTTTTTCAGGGGGCATCGTTATTTTTTGGTTTTTTTGGGCTTGCTTTTCTTCTGAGCATTTATTTACTCAGGGTGCAACTGGATCTCCAAAAAACCACATCGCAGTGCGTCTTTGGCCTCATTTGCGGAGGGGTTTTGGGCAACATCACGGACCGCTTCGCGCGTGGGCATGTGGTCGACTTCATTGACGTCCACCTCCCTGCTTACCGCTATCCTTCCTTTAATATTGCCGACATAGCCATCTGCTGTGGCGTTTTTCTTTACTGCATTTATCTTTTTTGTCCTCAAAAGAAGCAAGAAAAGAGTTGACATTTTTTTTTAAGGGCATTTCCTCGTATAAAGCATGAAGACCACTTTAGCAAGAAAAGAAGACCACGTGCCGCATTGGTACATCGTAGATGCCAAGGGCAAGCTCCTAGGGCACCTCGCTGTGACCATTGCGAACCTTTTACGTGGCAGAAACCATCCTCTCTATACGCCCCATGTGGACACAGGCGACTGTGTCGTGGTGATTAACGCCCAGTCCGTGGCCGTTTCAGGGCGTAAGGAAGAGCAGAAGGACTATATGTTCTTTACGGGCTACGTAGGCAACGACTATCGCCGCACTTTTAAAGAGCTGCGTCAAGAAAAGCCGCGTTTCGTTATCGAGCACGCCGTCAAGGGAATGATGCCCAAAAATAAACTGGCGCGTGCCATGCTCAAGAAGCTGTACGTGTATCCCGGCGCAGAGCACATGCATCATGCTCAAAAGCCTGTTTTATTAGAAGTTTGATCCTTATTCGTGATGAGTGATAAAATCGTTATAGTTAAAGACACTAAAGAGCCCAAAGTGGCTGAGGAAGTATTCTGGGGCACAGGTCGTCGTAAGACAGCGACAGCGCGCGTGCGCATTTCCTTGGGTTCTGGAAAAATACAGATCAACGACCGTAGCTTTGAGGACTATTGCTACCATGAGTATCTCAGGCGTGCCGTTCAGGCTCCCCTTGTGACCGTAGACATGGTGGATCGCGTGGACATCAAAGTGCGCGTAGCTGGCAGCGGCCCTTGTGGGCAAGCAGTTGCAATCGCCCACGGCGTTGCCCGTGCCCTCCAAACCATGAATGCCGATTTGCGCATCCCTCTCAAAAAAGCAGGCCATCTCACCCGCGATCCTCGTAAACGCGAGCGCAAGAAACCCGGTCAACCAGGAGCCCGCAAGCGCTTCCAGTTCTCCAAGCGTTAGTTTAAGGGCCAAGAGGAGCTAGCTCCCCTTGGATCCCCTTTCCGATGGGCGATTTTCAAAAATGCGATGCATTTTTAAAAATCGCCCATCGGGATAGGATATACAAGGTACCCCACAGATCGCTTCGCGATCGAAATTAAAATACACCCGGATCGCTTCGCGATCTGTGGAGGCCTTAGTATGCCCTCCCCGATAGCGATTTATCTAAAATGCGTTAGCATTTTAATAAATCGCTATCGGAATGGGGATCCTAAGGGGTGCTCGCACCCCTTAGTTCTTTTATTTATTTGCCCGGGTGGCGGAATCGGCAGACG
>JANYDI010000056.1 GCA_025363695.1 Opitutia bacterium | reverse complement strand
TCATCCAGCTCCATTTCGCCGCAAAATTGTTCGCAAAGACTTTGCTGCTTGATGGCTATTTTCTCTCTAAGCTTATGAAAAAAACGTATCGAAGAATTACGGTGTACTCCTGTCAATTCTCCGGCTGTCCGCGCCGATATTTCAGCAACAAAAAATTCCATCAACTTCAACTGCTTGCTTTCCGCTAATTTACAATGCTTTACGTACACTTGACTGTCCTAACATGCTTCATGTTAGGTGTCAGCCCCTATATTTATTCAAGGATACAAATTATGACCACAAAAAAGATAAAAGCTGTTTATCTACTTGCAGCATTTTGCTTATTTACTTGCGCCATGGCGATGGATGACGTTGAGGAACCCAGAGTGCTTTCGACTCAGAGCGCGACTAAGGTAGAAATAGGGCACAGAGATAAAATTCCTTCCGCTTTAGAGATGACAAGGCTGGAGGAGCTCGCAATCGACTATAAGCCAAGCTTGGAGGATATAAATAATCTGGGGCCCGTATTGAAAAGTCTGAGAAAACTGACCTTGCGCCGCAGCAGCAAAATGACAGGCGAACTTTTGGCAGTCTTTGTACCTTACTTAACCCAGTTGCAGGAGCTTGATCTGTCTTACGATGACTATCGTCTTTACGCCGCGGTGAGCAAAAAGGACCTAGATGCGGTAAGGTTAGCAAATTTGAGGAAGCTCAACGACGAGGACCTAAGTCATCTGGCAGGGTTAACAAATTTGAGGAAGCTCAACTTGTCTGGGTACCTTGTGAGGGACGTAACAGCTCTGGCAGGGTTAACGCAATTGCAGGAGCTCAGCTTTTATGGGACCTGTGTGAGGGACATAACAGCTCTGGCAGGATTAACGCAATTGCAGGAGCTCGACTTGTCTGGGAGCAGTGTGTTCAAGAGGGACGGCCTACGTCATTTGGCAGGATTAACGCAATTACAGAAGCTCAACTTGTCTGGGGTCCAAGTGACCAAGAGGAGCCTACGTTATTTGGCAGGGTTAACGCAGTTGCAGGAGCTCAATTTGCGTTCCTGCAAAAACTTCACGGACGTAACAGCCCTGGCAGGATTAACGCAATTGAAGAAGCTTGATTTATCCGATACACAAGTGAACGACGTAAGCGCGCTGGCAGAGTTAGCTCAATTGCAGCTTAGTTTACGTTTCTGCAAAAACTTTACTGATGTAACAACCTTGTCGAAATTGACGCAATTGCAGGGGCTTGATTTGTCTGGGACCCAAGTGACTGACGTAAGCGCCCTGGCAGGATTAACGCAATTGAAGAAGCTTGATTTATCCGATATACAAGTGAGCGACATAACGGCCTTGTCGAGATTAACGCAATTGAATGAGCTTGATTTAGGTAGGACCCAAGTGAGGGACGTAACAGCCCTGGCAGGATTGACTCAATTGCAGTGGCTTTATTTGGCAAATACCCAAGTGAGGGACGTAATAGCCCTGGCAGGATTGACGCAATTGCAGAGGCTTTATTTGGCAAATACCCAAGTGAGCGACGTAAGCGCCTTGGCAGGATTGACTCAATTGCAGTGGCTCAGTTTATCCAATACCCAAGTGAGCGACGTAACAGCCTTGGCAGAATTTACAAATTTGCAGAGGCTCGGTTTGGCCCAGACCCAAGTGAGGGACGTAAGCGCCTTGGCAGGATTGACTCAATTGCAGTGGCTCAGTTTATCCAATACCCAAGTGAGCGACGTAACAGCCTTGGCAGGATTGACTCGATTGCAGTGGCTCGGTTTACACTCTGCCGTGACTCATGTAAGCCAAAAAGCTCTTCAGAAAGCCCTTCCAAAGCTGTGGATCTCTGGTGCCTTCTCTGATAGCGATCCCTTCTTTGATGAGGAGGGCTCCTACGCGGAGGACACCATCGAGGATATGGCGAGGCTTCGCTGGTAGCGAATTGTTGAAAATGCGTAGCATTTTTATAATTCGCTACCAGTAGGGGATTCTAAGGGGCGCAAGCGCCCCTTAGTCCTTCCTCCCCCTCTCCTGTAAAAAACCCTTCCAGGGGTACCTGCCCATCGTAGGGGCCCTGGGCGATGAGGGTGCCGTGGTTGAGGATGAGGATATAGTCGCAGAGGCGTTGGGCTTCGGCGAGGCTGTGGGTGCAGAGGATCAGGGTGCTCTTGCCTTGGAGGGTTTTTAGGAGCGTGCGCAGGCCTTGGATTTGATAGGGGTCTAGGCCGTTTGTGGGTTCGTCTAGGATGATGACTGGGGGGGTCCCCAGGAGAGCATCGGCAATGCCTACACGTTGCCTATAGCCCTGCGAAAGCGCATCCAGGCGTTTTTGAGCCATTTTGGGCTCGATTTGGCAATTATCTAAAGCGTGCAGGGCTGCTTTTTTGGGGTGCTTGAGTCCTTTGAGTTCGGCACGAAAGCATAGGTATTCAAAGGCACGCATGGGGCCGGGTAGGGGATTATTTTCGGGCATGTAGCCGATGCATTTCTTGACGGCTTGGGGCTCCTGGGCTACGCAGTGGCCGCAAACATAGGCTTCTCCTGAGCTAGCCTGGATGAGGCCGCACAGGATGCGTAGCGTCGTGCTTTTCCCGGCCCCATTGGGGCCTAAAAACCCGACAACGGCGCCTTGGGGGATGGTAAAACTGATACCCGCAAGGACCGTGTGCTTCCCATAGCGCTTCGTTAAATTAACGACCTTCATGCAGTATTTTTCGTTGTATCTGGACCAGTTCACGGATGCCTTTTTGCCCTAGGGCCAGCAGCTGTGCGAGTTGCGGCTCATCAAAGGTACTGCCTTCGCCGCCGCCTTGGACCTCGATGAAGCGCCCAGAGCCCGTCATCACGATATTAAAATCTACCTCAGCGCTGCTATCTTCTTGGTAATCAAGGTCTAACAGCACTTCTCCTGCCAAAATACCCACACTGACGGCGGCCACGGAGTCGGTAAAAGGGTCCTTAGCCAAACTGCCCTTGGCCAGGGCTTTTTTGATGGCCATGCTTGCCGCTAAGTAGGCCCCGGTGATCGCCGCCGTGCGGGTGCCACCGTCAGCTTGCAGGACGTCGCAATCCACCCACAGCGTGTAGCCGGGCAGCTTTTTGAGGTCCACAACGGCACGTAGCGCCCGCCCGATTAGACGTTGAATCTCGACGCTACGGCCATCCAGTTTGCCCTTGTTGATGTCGCGGGTCTTGCGCTCCTGAGGCGTGCTATAAGGCAATAACGAATACTCAGCCGTCACCCAGCCGCCCTCAACGCCTTGTTGCTGCATCCAGCGCGGGATCTTTTTTTCCAATATCGCCGCGCAGATCACCTGCGTTTCACCAAAGCAACTCAGCACCGATCCATGGGCGTAACGCGCCACGTCGGGCTTCATCACGATAGGCCGCAGGGCCTGCGCCGAACGGCCGTGTACTCGAGGAAATTCCATCATCGTAAAAACCGGGTAGTGTAGGGGATTGCTTATTTGGAGTCAATGTAAATGTAAAGGGATAGGGCCAAGGGGAGCTCGCTCCCCTTAGGATCCCCTACGGGTAGCGATTTTTAAAAATGCAAAGCATTTTGTAAAAATCGCTACCCGGTAGCATATACTAAGGCCTCCACAGATCGCTACGCGATCGGGGTGTATGGTGAATCAAAAAAAATATCAATAAACTTGACACAATTTGTATTTATTGAATAATGCAGATTATGATTACAAAAGGCATTAAAAGTATTTATTTAATCGCGACATTGTGCCTTGCTTCTTCCGCCATGGCGATGAAGGGGGATCTGGGTCGTAGGTCTCGAGTAAGGGACGAAGAAGTAGCGCAAGTGGCGAGATTGCCGCAGTTGCGGCAGCTCAATTTGGAAAAATGTGTGCATCTGACGGATGCCGGCCTGGCGCCCCTAGCGGGATTAACCCTGTTGCAGCAGCTCAGTTTGCGGGGCTGTGGGCAATTGACGGACGCAAGCCTAGCGCACTTAGCGAGATTAACCCAGTTGCAGCAGCTCGATTTGTCCAAGTGTTATAAATTGACGGATGCCGGCCTAGTGCACCTGTACGAACTGATCCAGTTGCAGCGGCTCAATTTAAGGCGCTGTGATAACGTGACGGATGAAGGCCTGGCAGACCTGGTTGGGTTACGGCAGTTACGGCAGCTCGATCTCTCCAAAACCCGGGTAAGCGATGCCGGCCTAGCCTATCTGGTTGGGTTACGGCAGTTAGAGCGGCTTGTTTTGCGAGACTGTGATCACATGAAGGATACAGGCCTAAAGCGTCTGGCGAGATTAGGGCAGTTACGGCAGCTTGATCTGTCCGGCTGTGATAACGTGACGGACGCCGGCCTCGTGCACCTGGAGGGATTAACCCAATTACGGCAGCTCAATTTGGAGCGCTGTGATCACGTGACGGCTGCAGGCCTAGTGCGTCTGAGGCGATTAACGCAGTTGCAGCAGCCCCATGTGTCCAGCAGCTCTAAAGTGAAGGATCTGCCCGGACATCTGTTCGTCTGCGATCAAGGTCCTCAAGTGACGGACGCAGACCTAGCACAGCTAGCAGAATTGCCGCAATTGCAGCAGCTTGATCTGTCCAGCTGTACTCAAGTGACGGATGCAGGCCTAGCGCATCTGGCGGGATTAACTCAGTTGCAGCGGCTTAATTTGCAGGGCTGTTATCAAGTGACGGATGCAGGCGTGGCGCATCTGGCAGGATTGACCAAGTTGCAGCAGCTTGTTTTACTAGGCTGTTCTCGAGTAACGGATGCCAGCCTAGCGCACCTAGCGGGATTAGGGCAGTTGCAGCAGCTTGTTTTGCCCAGAATCTCAAGAGTGACGGATGCAAGTCTAGCACATCTAGCGGGATTGACTCAGTTGCGGCAGCTTGATCTGTCCAGCTGTGATAAAGTGACGGATGCAGGCGTGGCGCATCTAGCTGGATTAACCCAGTTGCAGCAGCTCGATTTGTCGGGATGTAAGGTGACGGACGCAGGCCTAGCGCATCTGGCGGGATTAACCCAGTTGCAGCAGCTCAATTTGTCGGGATGTAAGGTGACCAACGTAGGCCTAGCGCACCTGGCAGGATTAACCCAGTTGCGGGAACTCGATTTGTCGGGATGTGAGCTCGTGATGGATGCAGGTCTAGCGCATCTGGTGAGATTAACCCGGTTGCAGCAGCTCAATTTGGGGTACTGTAAACACGTGACGGATGCAGGCCTAGAGCATCTGGCGAGATTAGTGCAGTTGCAGCAGCTTAATTTGAGGTACTGTGATAAAGTGACGGATGCAGGCCTGGCGCATCTAGCAGGATTAACCCAGTTACGGCAGCTTGATCTGTCTGATCCGACCGGCTGTTCTAAAGTGACCGACGCAGGCCTAGTGCACCTGGCGAGATTAACGCAGTTGCAGCAGCTCAATTTGAGTGGCGCCAAAGTGACCGACGAGGGCCTACGACACCTAGCGGGATTGACGCAGTTGCAGCAGCTCACTTTGCAGAACTGTAGTAATGTGACGGGTTCAGGCCTAGCGGCATTAACCCAGTTGCAGCAACTTAGTCTGTACAGCTGTTTTAAAGTGGCGGTCGCAGGCCTAGCGGGATTGACGCAGTTGCAGCAGCTCACTTTGTATCTCTGTTCTGTGACGAATGTAGGCCTAGCGGGATTGACACAGTTGCGGAAGCTTGATCTGTCTAGCCCTGCACCCTGCTATGCTGTAGTGAGGGATGCAGACCTAGCGCATCTGGCGAGATTAACCCAGTTACAGCAGCTCAATTTGTCCAGCTGTGCGCACGTGACGGATGCAGGCTTAGCGTACCTAGCGGGATTGACGCAGTTGCAGCAGCTCAATTTGTACAACTGTTCTGAAGTGACGGACGCGGGCCTAGCGCATCTAACGGGATTAACCCAGTTGCAGCAGCTCAATTTGGGGAATTGTAAGCAAGTGACGGAAGCCGGCCTAGCGCATCTGGCGGGATTGACGCAGTTGCGGGAGCTCAATTTGTATTGCTGTAAGCAAGTGACGGAAGCGCACCTAGCGCACCTAGCGGGATTAAACCAGTTGCAGCAGCTCAGTTTGCATTGCTGTGCTGAAGTGACGGATGCCGGCCTAGCGCATCTGGCAGGATTAACTCAGTTGCAGCAGCTTGATTTGGCGGGCTGTGGTAAGGTGACGGATGCCGGCCTAGCGCATCTAGCGGGATTGACTCAGTTGCAGCAGCTTGATTTGTCGTACTGTAGAGTAACAGATGCAGGCCTAGCGCATCTAGCAGGATTGACTCAGTTGCAGCAGCTCAGTTTGACGTGCTGTGATAACGTGACGGCTGCAGGCGTGGCAGCTCTTCGGCAAGCGCTTCCGAATTTGGTAATAAGTAGGTAGCCGACACCTAGTTCGCAATGTTGTCCAAGTCTGAAAATAGCGCTCTAGGAGGAGCCAAAGTGTATCCTTTGTTCGATTCCGTAGGAATCCGGAGGGGGCTTAGTATATGCTTCCCGATGGGCAATTTTACAAAATGCGCTTGCGCATTTTGTAAAA
>JANYDI010000040.1 GCA_025363695.1 Opitutia bacterium | reverse complement strand
GCCCAGGGCGTAAGCCCTGGGTTTGATATGAAAAACAAACCGGAGCCCTGTAAGGGCGGCACTCAGAATTTGAATACGAGTGTCGCCCCTGTAGGGCTCAAAAAATTTTCACCTGTAAACCCAGGGCTTACGCCCTGGGCTACGATATGCCGGCCCTTCAGGCCTCCTTATGTGCGTTTTGTTGATAGCTTAATTGATCACACGCCCTAAAATATCAATCCTCCATTACAAAAAAATTTCCTTCACAGAACCTAGTAAAACTCTCTGGTTTTTCTGCCCGTAGCTTTACGAGAATTCCCTATCAAAAAAATAAAGCTTGCCAGGCCGAGCCTAATCGCAAAGCTAGGGTTTATGCGGTGGTACACTTATGTGGGGATGAAGTATATCTTCCCAACGGGGCGTTGGGGGTCCTTTTTTGGCTATATGGGGATGCTCGGGGTGGCCTTGGGGGTTATGGTGTTGCTGGTGTCTCAGAGCGTCATTAATGGCATTGGCGACAGTGTGCGTACCCCTGTGCGCGCCACACAGGGAGACCTTCAAATTAGGTCGCTAGAGGGCTCTGCGCTCAAGGAGCCCTATGCTATCATGGATTGGCTGCGTCAGGAGTTCCCCGAAATCCAGGGGCAATCAGCCTTTGCTTGGGGGCCCGTAATGCTCGCCTTTGGGGAGCAGATGCGCTTCCCCTTTGCCTGGGGGCTGGACGAGGCCGCCGGCAACCCCGCCATCGTCGTGGAGCCCTACGTGCAGTCGCGCCTCGGACAAGGGCCCCTACGGGACGATGAGCTATGGGTCAGTAGTAGCCTGGCCACCAGTATGGGCCTACTGCTCGGCGACGCTGTGACGCTCTACACGCCCCTCATGCTCGAAGGGCTCAAAAACGACCCTCAGCAGGACGCCGAGTGCCTGCTCCCCAGGGAGTTCACCGTGGCAGGCATTTTCTCCACCGGTTGGACGCAGATGGATCGCAATACTCTTATTTGCACGCTTTCGGTGTTTCAGGAGCTCTACGCCCTCTCCGACGCCGTCCACGGGATAGCCCTGCGTTTAGGCCCCAAAGTAGCCATCAAAAAGTTAATGGATCGTATCCATTCTGGCCTATTGGAACAAGGCTTTGTCGCTGAAGTGCTTGCCTGGACGGACCTTGCCTACGACCTTTTAGCTTTGCTTGACACCGAAAAGCGCGTCCTTTTGTTTATTATGCTGTTTATCATTCTAGTAGCAGCCTTTTCCATTGCCGTAGCTTTGATGCTCACGGCTGTGAAAAAAACACGCGACATTGGCCTCTTTATGGCCTTGGGTGCGAGTCGCCTGTCCGTAGGCCTGCTTTTTTGCTTCCAAGGCTTCTTTTTAGGTCTGGTCGGGGGCCTCATCGGCCTGGCTGGCGCTCTGGGTGCCATCCATTACCGACAAGCCCTCATCCAAGGCCTCGCCAAACTCCTCAATAACCCTAATATCATGAAAATCTACGGCGTCCATGGCCTCATCCCTGCCAAGGTCCTCACCTCCGATCTCCTTCTGACGCTGGGGTTTGCCCTGCTGGTCTCCTCCCTCGCAGGCCTCCTTCCAGCCCTGCATAGCGCCAAGGTGCAGCCCGGCGAGGCGTTGCGCTTGGAATAGAAAAGGGGTAAAAAGGGCTAAGGGGCGCTTGCGCCCCTTAGGATCCCCTACAGGGTGCGATTTTACGAAATACTGTGTATTTCGATAAAATCGCACCCTGGGAGGGAATACTAAGCCCCCCACAGATCGGCCCGAAGTAGGGCGTGTCATCAATTAACTAAGCTTAAAACCACAAAATGAGAGCCCTGAAGGGGCGAATGCTTGTCAGCCCAGGGCTTTAGCCCTGGGTTTTGGCATGAAAAAAAGATTTAGAGCCCTGTAAGGGCGATTCTCATAATCTGATATATAGAACATATTCAACAAGATTTTGATACATTTTAATGAATCGCCCCTGTAGGGCTCTGGTTTATTTTTCACCGTAAACCCAGGGCTAAAGCCCTGGGCTGACAAGCATTCGCCCCTTCAGGGCTCTCATTTTGTGGTTTGTTTTTAAATAATTATTTATCAATCTTAACGGATCCCTTAAAACAGGTTTTAAACTTAATTGATCACACGCCCTAAGGCACCTCACAGATCGCGAAGCGATCCGGGTGTACTTTATGAATTGCTTCGAGCCGGTTTGAGGGGTGCATTGGGGGTTCAGGCAAGGAAGGGAAGTGCGTAGCGCACTACGGTGCGTGAGACACTTCCATTCCGAAGCATCAACCCCCAATGCACCCCTCAAACCCCTTGGCCCTTTTCTACCTCTCGCTGGTGTAGGACAGGGCGGGAATATGAAACAGGCTTGGGCTTTCTTCGGCGGGTTCTTGGGTGCTGCGGGGGTTGCGTGGTGCTGGGAGGCGTTCTGGGCGTTGGCGCAGGCGGATATCGGTGCTGATTTTTTTATCACCGCGTTGAGTGATAACGGGAACATACTGGCCTACGCAGGCAAAAAAGAGGGCGGCATTGAGGTCTCCGATGCTGGTAATGGGGCGATTGCCGATTTGGATGAGGCGATCGCCTTCGCGGATGTCAAATTCTTCAGCGGGAGAGGAGGGGTCTACGGCATCGACAACAAGGGCGCTGGAGCCTTTTTCCAGGTCATGGTCGAGGCGGGCTGAAACGCCCATCCAGGCGTACTGAACTTTTTTGCTGTTCATTACGTCGTCATAAATCTTGCGCAGGGCTTCCGTGGGCAAAACCAGTGAGGAAGCGCTTTGGGCAACGATGCCGACTTGTACGCCCAGGAGCTCATGGGTTCTGAGGCTGAAAACGGGGCCTCCGGCTGCTCCGACAGGGCAGGATAGGTCGGTCCTTAGGTACTCGGTGGGGAGGACACGGCTGACTTCCTTGTTGTTCTTAATAATGCCCAAAGACGGAGCGGCGGCTAGGCCCATTTCACGGGAAATCGCCAGACAAAAGGCCCCCTGTTTGCAGGGGACGGCGTTGGCCGATAGGGCAATAAAGGGGAGCGCTTCGGGAGGCTCGAGGACCTTGAGGATGGCGATCCCCGAAGCGGCATCGCTGCAAAGGCATTCAGCCATAAAGGGCCGCCCGCTATGGTCTACCCAAACGCGACCCTGGGCTCCCGGAATGGTCGTAACCACATGGCCCTGGGGGCTGACAAAGAACCCTGTCACGATGGCCATGCGTGAGTCCGTGCTGCCTGCTTCTTTTATCGAGGCGTGTACGCGCACAACGGCAGCTTGGCGTTCCTCAAAAAGGCTTATCATGTGGTCTTCGATCGTAAAAGCACCCTTAGGCTCGGCGGACTCAGGCCGCAGGCTCGCGTCGGTGTCGTCAGAAAACATGGGGCCTTCGACAAGCATGACCTTTCCTTGCGAAGCCATGAGCGCAGAGCCTGCCAGACAAGCGAGATAAAAGGCCAGGGATCGCATCGAAAGCTAGAAGAACACCACCTCCGACCTCGAAGACTGCAGCCAGGGTTCAACGCGCAAAGCGGGGTCAAAAAAAGGACCGCCTAGAAACGCAGGGGTCTGAGGGTTGTCGTCCTCATTTGAAGCCACGAACACGCCTCCTTCTAGGGCGCTGGCCATAGGGTCCGAGTACCAGGAGCTGGACTCAGCCAAAAGCACGGCAAGCGTGGGTGTATGGGACAGGCCCGAGAACATCCCATGAGGGATAAACGAGCACAGTTGCAAAAAGAAAAGACTCAAAAGGCAGATGGCTCCCTTGGCAGGGGTAAGGCGCCAGAAGTTTAGCCTAGGTTTAGGGGCGCAGAGGCTAAGAAGGGTCTTTTCCTTGAGCTCGCGGTCGAATTTTTGCCAAAAGGCAGCATTGGGGTGTTCGGAACGTTTCAAGGCCATGAGCGCCTCAAGGTTCACCTCTGTGTGTGCAGCTTCAGAAAAATGCTTTTTCATCTTACTTCTCGAAAGGGAATCTATGAAAGACAGGTTTTGTTTCCTAAAAACCCCTGAAGGTGCTCGCGTAACTCCTGCTTGGCATAATGCAAGCGCGAGCGCACGGTCCCTTCAGAACACTTAACAATGGTCGCAATCTGCGCGTGACTGAGGTGCTCAACCTCGTGCAGGACGACAACGGTTCTATGCTTTACAGACAACATTTGGAGCGCTTCGTTCAATTTTTGTTGTAACTCGTTCAAAATGAGGGACTTATCTTCCTTGCTCTTGGCTGCCAAACGCTCCAAAACGGCCTCAGAATCCTCATTTTCATGAAACGAATCAAAACTAAAAGTCCTCTCTTTTTTGCGCTTCCTCAAAAAACTCATCGTCGTATTGAGGGCAATGCGGCAAATCCAAGTATAAAAAGATGCCTTTCCCTGAAAGGATTGAATGGACCTAAAGGCTTTAATAAAAGTATCCTGGGAAAGATCCGAGGCCTCCTCGCGATTGGCGGTGAGGTTGTAAATCAGGCTATAGACGCGTTCCCGATAGCGGTGCACAAGCGCGTCAAAGGCTGCCACCTCGCCAGCCTGAACGCGGACAACCAGGGCCCAGTCGGCGTCCTTGACGGCGACGGGTTCAGACTGGATGCCAAAAAGCTGGCCAACTGTACGGACAAAAGCCATTTTAGGTTCCCTTATTGCAAAGTGTAAAAAAAGATACCCGCCCAATGCAATCTTTTTTTGGCCGTTTTTGTTTTTTTAAGTAAATATCCTCGAAAAAAGAGTTGATCATTTACTAGATTTTTGCTAGGTTCTGTGAAGAAAAAATCATCTGAGCCAAATTAAGGCGTGTGATCCATTAAGTCTAATCTAAGTCATTGATCAAACCACACTTAAGGAGGCCTGAAGGGCCGGCAGATCGTAGCCCAGGGCGTGAGCCCTGGGTCTTGATTGGAAAACAGACCAGAGCCCTGTAAGGGCGGCACTCAGAATTTGAATAGGAGTGTCGCCCCTGTAGGGCTCAAAAAATTTTCACCTGCAAACCCAGGGCTTACGCCCTGGGCTACGATCTG
>JANYDI010000145.1 GCA_025363695.1 Opitutia bacterium | reverse complement strand
CGCTAAGCCAGTAGGCGCCAAGTGAAAGGCCAAGGGGCGCTAGCTCCCCTTGGATCCCCTTTCCGATGGGCAATTTTACAAAATGCGCAAGCGCATTTATGGTAAAATTGCCCATCGGGGAAGGCTATACTAAGGCACCCTCCTGATCGCAAAGCAATCGATTTTTTTATTAGGAAAGCATTATTTTCTTTTCATAGGGGTCTAAAATGTTTATAGTTAGTTAAATATTTAACGATCAATGCTGTAACGCTATATACCCCCTATGAGTAGCCCAGACTCAGTAAGTAGTTCAGGAAATAATCCAGGTGTACGTCTTCCTTCTAGCCGTCCGTCTAAGCGTTCTCCGAGCCTAAGTTCAAGCACCCAAACGACGGCTTCTGGGGATAAAACTCCTGTGACTGCTCGAAAAAGTAGAGAGATAAGAACACCTCCTCATCGTCCCAGCCTGCAAAGCTCTGAAGCGCCCAAGAAACCCATCACCGCTCGTGTCAGCACTCTGCCCAAGGAAGCACCCAAGACACCCATCACCGATCGTGTCACGCAAAATCTGCTCAATGGAAAACCCACGAAACTCAGCTACGCCAACATTCTTGACAAAAAACTTGAAAAAATCCTAAGCAAAAAACCCTCATATACCCCTGAGGGATTTTCCCCTACGTTTGAACTCACTAAAAACGCCTCAAATGCCGTTTATCGGCATAAGCTGGCCAAAGGCATGGCTCAAGACTACCAAAAAAAAGCAGGCTTGGCAAGCAATGCTGAGCAAAAGGAGCAACTCGAGCACTTATCGAACATTGCTGCGCTTGTGGCCAAGCGGCAAAATCGCTTCAGAGAAATCGGAAAAGCGCTTTTTGGAAAAACTGCTGCTGCTGCCACAGCCGTGGGAGTCCTGGGTCTTGGCTTGGCTGAAGGACTCGTCATTGGCGGGGCCGCTGGAAGCCTCATTGCTATCAGTACCACCGGCGTTGGCGTGGGCGTCCCTTTAGCTGCGGCAATGGGCTTTGCTCTCTATAAAGCCATCAAGCACGTCCAGGGCGAGAAAAATAAAAACTTCTGGGAGTGCACCCTGCATGCGGCGTCAGGAAAAGATACTGATTTAGCTAGTAACAAGCACTATCAACGGGCTACAGTAAAGTTGCAGAAACAAAACAAAAGCCAAGAAGATATCACTCAAACAGAAATCAAGCAGCACGCCTTCAATCAGTGCTTAAGGAATAATGATGATTTTGCGGTAAATTATCTCATCGAAGCCCTCAAGGACGAAGCAACGACAGCTCAGAAAAACGGCCCAGCACATGCTCTCCTAGAACAACTGGGGATAGGTAAGGAAGATAAAGAAACGATCGATACGCTCATTAAGGCTAATAATGACCCTGGTGCTGACAAAATACTTCGAGGATGCCTCGGCCTGTCTGCTAAGAAAAGCGTGGAGGTAAAAAAACTGGAAGAAAAGACGTAGATGACGTCTAACGCCCTTAACCCCTATACCCCCCTATGAGCTCAATAAAACCTACAATTGCTGGAATCAAAACGCTTGCGAGTAGTGCCCAAAAAGACGTCAAATTTTTTTTGGGACGCAAGACCAAAGTAGCTAAAGGTGAAAAGCTTAAGTCATTGAAAGCCTTGATTCGTAAGCTTCAGCAGGAAAAGCTAGATCCTGAAAATCCTGAAAATCAAATCATTCGCAATGATCTGAAAAAAAGAGGATGTTCCCAGGAAATAGTATCTGCGCTTGTGGCGTTTCAAGGAATAGCAAAGGAGCTCAGAACAACAAGCGACGCGGCAAAAATAAAAGAAGCCGAAAGACTTGAGAATTTGGCAGCCGAGCTGCTTATGAAAGAACTTGGAATTTAACCATTAACCATGTAACGTATATACCCTTATGAACTCGATAGGCAAGAAGAACCCGATTAACCAGATTTAAAAAGCAATTGCTGCAAAAATCAGCACACGTTCAACGGCTGCCGAAAAAGAAATGGAAACTGCATTTCCTGGACGTAAAGTTAAATTAGGTACAGGGAAAACACAGCCCATGCCTCAAGCAACGCCGGAAAAGCTAGCAGCTCTTAAAAAGCAGAACAGCGTGAAAGACATGCAAAGAATGACTCAACTAGAATCACAGCTATTTGAAGATCTGACTCAGTTAATAGAAGGCATGATTGATCTCGAAGAACGTGGAAACCCTACGGATGACAAGAGTAAGCGTTCAACAACGAACATGCTGATTACGAACCTTCGGAAAGAAGGTACAAATGGGGCCTTTCACAACTATTTGAGAGGCAAGGGATGTTCAGATGAAACAATAAATAGACTCTTAGCGATTCAAGGCGATGCAGCGGAGGCAAGAGAAAAGGGCAACGAAACGAAAGCAAAAGGACTTGAGGATATAGCAGCTACGGTACTTATAGAAGCACTCATATAGAAACCCCCTATGGACCCGCTTAAAACGGCATCTACTCAAGGCACTCAAGGTATCGCTAAGATCGCAATGGCTGTCAAGGAAAAAATAAAAACTGGCAATTTTTTGGGACGTACGGTGACCAACCCCGATACAACGAAAACTCCCATTAACGTAATAACTCCACCACCTTTAAATAGCAACAGAAACGACGTAGAGGACGTCTAAC
>JANYDI010000052.1 GCA_025363695.1 Opitutia bacterium | reverse complement strand
AAACAAACCAGAGCCCTGTAAGGGCGGCACTAAAAATGTGAATAGGAGTGTCGCCCCTGTAGGGCTCAAAAAATTTTCACCCGTAAACCCAGGGCTTACGCCCTGGGCTACATATCTGACGGCCCTTCAGGCCTCCTATTTTGTGGTTTTATTAAAAATAACTCCATTGTTTTGATGATCGCGAAGCGATCTGGAGGGTGCCTTGTATCACCCTTCCCGATAGGCAATTTTATAAAATGCGCCAGCATTTTTAAAATTGCCTATCGGAGGGGATCCAAGGGGCGCAAGCGCCCCTTGGCCCTTTACCCTTTCTCTCTTCTTCTTTCTCCTTTCCCTTTCAATACAAACCCCCCCTTCACATAGTTCTCTACCCCCTTTACCAGCCCCTCCACCAAGCGTTGCTGATAGGCCTGGGTTTGGAGCTTGGCGCCTTCTTCGGGATGGGTGAGGAAGCCCAGCTCGACGAGGGCTCCTGGACACATATGCCCTGGGGCGGTGGATTGCAACAGGCGCAAGACTTTGAAGCGTCCCATGCGGGGGCCGCCGCGGTCTTGGGCTCCCGTGGTTATCAGGAGTTGTTTTTGCAGGCTGTGGGCAAGCAGCGTGTTATGTGCGCCGCTGTGGTGGGCTGGGTGGACCTTGCGATCACTGGGCTCCACGTGCGCATTGCTGGTCGAGGGCTCATTGCTGGGCGTATACGCATAGGTCTCAATGCCAGAAGCGGTCGTTGTTCCAGCGGCATTGATGTGTAGGCTGATAAAAAGATCTGCCTTATGGCGGGCTGCTAAGCGAGCGCGTTCCTCCAGGCTGATGGCCGTGCTGTCGAGGGTCCGCGTAAGGAAGACGCGATAGCCCTTGGCTTCGAGCCGTGTTTTAAGCTTTTTAGCGAGGTTCAGGCACAAGCTTTTTTCGGTTACTCCAGAAACTACGGTACCTTTGTCTTTCCCGCCATGGCCTGGATCCAGCACAATGCGTATGGGCTCACCGGGGCGACGTGAGCGTTTGGAAGCCTGCGTCAGTGGCTGTAGTTTGCTTTCAACATCGGTTTGGGCAATATAAAACTGCCCAAAGCGCACGATGGCTGAAAACCCCAAATAAAGCTTTACGCCCTCGCAGGACGCCTCGCGATTATTTTCGTTAAAAACCCATTTTTGTTTCTTCCCGCCTTGGGTTTCCGTCAGTATGGCCTTTAGCTTTTTGTTGGCTCCTGGTAACACCTGCGTTTCCAAGCCCCAGGTGCGCGCGCAGCTTTCTAGCTGTGTGTACGCAAGGGTGTGCACCCGTAGGGTTTTGGGCGGGCCAGCAGACAGCCCTAAGGGTCCCAGGAGGTAAAGCCATAAAAATAGATACAAAAGGCGCATGTTTTTAAAATGAGAAGACGAAAATTGAAATAATTTTAGGGTAGGGCCCGAGGCTAAGCGAAAATATTATTCACGCCAAGAACATAATTTTTGGGTTTAAAAATTGCCTTGACTGGGTTTTAAAAATACGTAACTCATTGATTGTCAACTACTAAAGAATGAATCTTCAGTAAAAATAGGGTCCTAAAGGACTTGCTTTGAAGCCTTTTTCTAAAGAGCACGTATCACATTTTTGTTTTGACAATACCAAATGATGTTAAATATGAGTAATGTGCTGTCTCGTTTCGGATAAGCGACCGCTTTTAAGAAAACGCTTTCTACTTGTTGAATACCCAACCCTTAAAAATAAAAAAAACAATGTCTCCTGTATCTCCACAACGTCCTGCAAAGGTCACCATCAAGGAACTTGCTAAAGCGCTAAGCCTTAGCCCCATGGCTGTATCCGTAGCACTTAACGGCAGCACCGGTACCGTCCGCGTGAGCGAAAAAACCGTGAAACGTGTGCGCAAATTGGCTGAAGAATGGAAGTACAAGCCCAATGCCGGCGCTAGAGCCATTCGGGCCCGCCAGTTTCGCAGTATTGGCTTTTTTGATGGAGCCGATCCGAGTATCCTTTCCATGCCTACGATGCTTGAAGTGGGCATTGCGGATCGTGCAGCCATACACGACTACAACTTGAATGTCGTCAGACGTCCTGCCGATCCTGCAAAGGATGCAGAAATGGTCCCCAGAATTTTTAGGGAATACCAAGTCGATGTCCTCTTGACCACCAATACACATTTGTTGACGCCCAGGCTCATAGATCGTATCCTCACCAGCGGCTATCCCGTTGTTTATATTTACGAAAAACGCCCCTTCAATGCCATCTATTTTGATGACTATCAAGGGTTTCGGGACCTCACTCAGCACCTCATCCAAAAAGGCCTCAAGCGTATCGCCTATTTAGGTTACGAAGACGACACCGGGCACTATTCCTTCAAGGATCGCCTCCAAGGCTACCGTGATGCCATGCAAAGTGCCGGTCTCAAGGACCGTATTTACGCTCACAAGCTTTTCTCGATGCATCGCCTCAATGATAACGAGCGTTACGAGTGGCTCAATGCCGCTGATGCTCCTCAGGCCGTCATTTGCTACGACGACCTCTCGGCCCTCAAGCTCGAAAGCGTTTGCCTCAAAAAAGGTATCCGTATCCCTGATGATATCGCCTTGGCCGGCTGCGGCGGTGAGCTGCTCCACGCCCTCAGCGCCACACCCATGACCATTCTGGAGGTCTCATCCCTCAAAATGGGCCGCGCCGCTGTCGAAATGAGCATAGACCTCGTCACCAACAAAAAGGACCAAATCCTCTCCCTGCCTCTGCTTCCTGAAATTAAGGAGCGGATGAGTACCAAGGTCGGGACTATGGCAGGTGCCGCAGTTTAGTTGACAGTGAAAGGGCCAAGGGGACGTTGTCCCCTTGGATCCCCTTTCCGATAGCGATTTTCTAAAATGCTAGCGCATTTTAGGAAAATCGCTATCGGGAAGGACATACTAAGGCCTCCACAGATTCCTTCGGAATCGAATTTAATCAATATAATTATTTAACAAACCACACATAAGGAGGCCTGAAGGGCCGGCAGATATGTAGCCCAGGGCGTAAGCCCTGGGTTTAAGGGTGAAAAAGACCTTGAGCCCTACAGGGGCGACACTCGTATGCACGTTTTTAGTGCCGCCCTTACAGGGCTCCAGTTTGTTTTCCATGCCAAACCCAGGGCTTACGCCCTGGGCTACATATCTGCCGGCCCTTCAGGCCTCCTTATGTGTGGTTTGATAAATAATTTAACTTGATTGATCACACACCCTAGTTCATATAATACACCCGGATCGCTTCGCGATCTGTGGAGGTCTTAGTATCACCCTCCCAGGTAGGCAATTTTACCAAAATGCGTTAGCATTTTGTAAAATTGCCTACCTGTAGGGGATCCTAAGGGGCGCAAGCGCCCCTTGGCCCTTAAACCTTTCACCCTTTCGCCCTTTATACTTCCCAAAAATTATATTGACCCTCTCTCCTTATTCGGCGAGACTCCGGCGCTTCTTGCTATACTATGGGAAAATGGGCAATATGGGGATTAGGAGCCTTGTTTTACTTGTACGAATTTGCGGTACGGGTGGCTCCTGCGGTGATGCAGCCGGAATTGCAGGTAGATTTTGCGGCGAGTGCTACGCGGCTGAGCGGGAGCATTGCGGCGTACTACTACGCGTATGGCCCCTTGCAGTTGCTTGTTGGTGTAGCGTTAGACCGCTTTGGACCGCGGCGTATCCTGATTGGTTCGTGTGGGCTGCTGACGCTGGGGTGCTTCTTGACCTCGCAGGCCTCTAACCTGCAGACCTTTGGACTTGGGCGTTTCCTGCAGGGCGCCGGCTCAGCAGCAGGATTTATCGGTGTTTTGTATTTGGCGAGTTGTTGGTTTGAGCAAAAACAACAGGCGCTGCTTTCGGGCCTTACAAACGCGCTTGGGATGCTGGGGGCCATGGCTGGACAGCAGTCTTTGGCGGTCTTGGTGGAGACGCAAGGGTGGAGGCGTAGCTTTGGCTACTGTGCTGGGGTGGGGCTTTGTTTAACCCTAGCGCTTTGGGTACTTATGCCCAAAAAAGGCGAGAGCCGTGAGATCCGGCTCCCAAGCTCTTGCCGTGGCTTGCTACGCGGCCTCATCGTAGTGCTTAAAAACCCCCAAACATGGCTGATTTCCTTGATTGCCAGCTGTTTATATGTGTGCTTGCCGGCATTTTCGGAGCTTTTGGGCGTCGCTTACCTGATGGAAAAGCATGGGCTCAGCCGCACCTGTGCTTCGAGCGCCAGCGCCATGCTCTATGCGGGTTGGCTGATAGGCGGCCCTTTGGCGGGTTGGTTTTCCGATAAATATCAAAAACGCAAGCCGCTTTTGCAAGGGGCTCTTCTGGGCACTGGCCTGCTGTTTGTCGTGCTTTTGGCAGCACCCAGTACGCTGCCTTTTGGGCTGCTTTGTGGGCTTATTTTTCTGCTGGGTTGTGTTTCGAGTATCGAAATTATTTGCTTTATTGCTGTTTTTGAGTGCAATCCCTACCGCTATCGTGGCGCAGCCATGTCGGTGGCCAACATGCTGGTCATGCTCGTAGGGGGTCTGGCGCAGCCCTGTGTTGCCTTTTTACTCGACCATTTCCACAGCTATAGCCGCGCCCTTATGCTGGTTCCTGTCATGGCGCTCCTAGGCTTTGCCTTGTCCTTTTTTATGAAGGAAACCCCCCAAGCATGACTCCTGGAACGCTTTTTCTCGTCTCTACGCCGATTGGCCACCTTGAGGATTTTTCCCTACGCGCCATTAACTGCCTCAAAAGTTGCCAAGGTATTGCCTGTGAAGATACCCGCGTGACCCAAAAACTCCTCAATCGTTACGCAATCACCCAAAAACTCGTTTCCTATCGCGATGCTAATGAGAAGCAAAAAGCACTTGAGCTCCTAAAATACCTCCAAAACGGCGAAACCTGGGCCCTCGTTTCCGATGCCGGTACGCCCTTGATCAACGACCCGGGGTTTTGCCTCGTCCGCGCCTGCAAAGAAAACAACATCCCCGTAGTGCCCATCCCCGGCCCTTGCGCCCTCATTGCCGCCTTGTCTGCCAGTGGCCTGCCGGTGCATCGTTTTTTGTTTGAAGGGTTTTTACCCCCACGTAGCCATGGTCGCCAAGCCTTTTTTAAGGCCCATGCCTCCGCGACCTATACCGTCATTGCTTACGAGTCCTGCCACCGCATCCAGGCAGCCCTACAAGACCTCATCGCCACGCTAGGCCCCGATCGCGTCATCTGCGTGGCCCGCGAACTCACTAAATGTCACGAAAGCATCCTCACCGGCCCCGCAGGGAGCATCGCTCCGCAGGTCGTGGCGAGGGGGGAGGTGGTCATTCTCATAGCGCCTGAGGGGTTTTAAGGGCCAAGGGGCGCTTGCGCCCCTTAGGATCCCCTACTCGATAGCGATTTATTAAAATACTGCGTATTTTAGATAAATCGCTATCGGGGAGGGCATACTAAGGCCTCCACAGATCGCTACGCGATCGAAGCCACATTTTTTACGCATCTTGAAAACCTGTTTTAAGGGATCCGTTAGGGTTGATATTATTTAAAAACAAACCACAAAATTGATCACACGCCCAAGGTTCGATCGCGAAGCGATCTGTGGGGTGCCTTGTATAGCCTATCCCGATGGGCGATTTTTAAAAATGCATCGCATTTTTGAAAATCGCCCATCGGAAAGGGGATCCAAGGGGAGCTAGCTCCCCTTGGCCCTATATCATGCGATGCCCCCCCCTCAATTTCGGCGCCTTTCGTGTGGGTTCTTCGGGTGCTGGGGCCTCTAAAACGGCAGAGAGGTTTGCTTTTTGCTGCACGCTCAAGCGCGGGTCCTTGAGCAGCTCCTGAGGGTCTCCCGACTTTATGCCCAAGGCCTGGCACTTGGCAACCACCTCAGCTGAGGGCTCCTTGAGCTTTTTTTGTAGGGCCTTGATTTTATCAAACAAGCCATTAAAATCTGGTTTTTTATCAGAAGCCATACCTAAATATTTTTGGCGATGCTTTGCATCAAGGTTGTCTGTTGTTCCAGGAAGTTCGTCAGTGCTGTGAGCGCTTGCTTTTGCAAGTTCAGAGCGTTTTCGAGAAGCAGTTGGTTGCTAGCGGAAGAGTTTTTCAAAATATCTTGCTGGGCTTGCAACAAACCTTGCAGTTGCGTGAGGTATTCCTTGCTGCCCTCAGGAGCCGTTAGGGTGCTCAAGTCCAGCTTCAAAGAAAGCGGCGGCTCTGCGAGCTTTGCGAGCGACGCTTTGTCTAGCCCCAGGGCTGCCAGAGCAGCCGCACTCAGGGGTAGGGTACCCGCCAAGGCACTATTGAGATTATTGAGGAGCAAGGTAATTTTCGCTAGCTGATCTTGCTGCGTTTTCATCAACGCCAGCAAGGCATCTACTTGATCGGAGGCCCTTTGATAGTTGCCCATGAAGGTATCCCATAGCTTCTGAAACATGGGAACCTCTTTATAGTACAAGCCAGAAACCTTTTGGATCATGGCAATAAGGGCATTGATGGGGGTAAGATCCAGAGGTTCATATTTGGCAATTCCATCCAGGGACAGCATCAGGGCAGAAAGCTCACCGCTGCGTTCAGAGCTTAAGCCTCCAGCGGCAATTTGGTCGAAGTACTTTGTATAGTTTTCCTTAACTGCCTTAAGAAAGGCTGCATTCCCAGCCGCATAGCTGCCCATATGCGCCTGATAAGCCCCAGCCATAGCTAGCAGGCGCAGCATCTCCGCTTTTTGCTCAGCCGTATAGGTGCCATCCGCCGCTGCTTTAGGCATGAGGCTTTGCAAGGTAGCGAGCAAATTATCGTTCAACACCTTAAGCTCTGAACTGAGCCTATTGTACGCCTCAATGGCGGTCTTGAGCTGCTCTTTTTCCTCGGCAGTCAGCGTGCCTCCGGCGTTAACCTTATCCATCAACGCAATAATGAGGTCCTGCTGTGTTTTCAGTTCATCAGCCTTTGCGTAAATTTCTAGTATATACTTTACCGCATTGAGGTTGTATGCCGCCGCTACCGCATCAAAGGGGGTGATAACTCCAGCGTCTTGCAGCTTCTGAACGTAAGGAGCTATTTTAGGATTGTCTGTTACAAGCTTGTCCATGCTTCCCTTCGTAGTATTGATGTCATTCAAGAGTGTACCCGCTTTTGCCACTAAGCCTGTCAATGTAGCTTTTTCTTCCTCTGTAATGGTGCCATTGTTAGCTTTGTCCATTAAGGCCTTGATTTGATCCATTAAGCTGTTATATTCTTTGACTTTGGCATTATATGTGGCCAGTAAATCTAGATATCCGCTATTTTTGAGTAATACAATGGCATTAAGATCATTTAGCGCAGCAATTATATCGTCATAGCTAGGAGATGTCTCCGGGACTACATGACTCAATCCAATACTTAATTTAATCCCGACATCTTTGGCGCGTGAAATCAGGTCATTGAACTTGGCTTGTTCATCGGCTGTTAGTGGCCGAGTGGCCATTATCTTATAAAATTCCTGGAGCTGTTCACCGATGTTTTTGCTCCAAGTTATCCATTGCGCATAGTCTTGGCTAGTGTATTGAGAGTAGCTTGTAAGGCCTGCGCTCCTATTGAACGCATCCACAGAGGGGTTTAGGCTCAAATTAAATTTGCCTTGGTTGTCGACAGTCGTGTTGAGCTGGTCCAAAGGGGTCTTCCCAGCGAGGTAGCCATTTATCAGGGCTTGGGCATCAGGAGATAGGCCCGAAAGGGGATGTTGCGTAAAATAAGCACGATCGGTTTCCAGTGTTTTCTCCAAGGTATCCCTGGTGGCAAGCAAGCCCTTCAACGTAGCTGCTTGCTCGGGAGTCAACCCAACCGTCCTATAAAGCTGCAATAAAGCGCTGATTTGACTAGAAAGCGCTATGTAGTCAGCCACATCCTTTGCGTACTTCGCATACGCAGCCTCATAGGTTTCAGCATCGCTTTTTGCAACGGCGGCAGTTGCCCGTGTCTTCAGGTCATCCAGTCCAGGGAGTACTTGTCCCTTGGCGGCATCAGACAAAGGAGGGCAGGTCGTAAAATAGGCAAGATCTGTCTTGACTTTGCCTTCGAGGGTGGCCTGGGTTCCCTGCAGGGTCTTCAACGCCTCTTCTTCAGCGGCAGTGAGGCCTGCGCCGGCTTTCTTTTCTAACAAGGCTGCTATTTTTGCATTGACTTCCTCAAGGGCTTTGAGGTCATTGGAAAGCTGCGTAAGGTACGTATTGTATTTCTGGACTTCCAAAAATGTTGCTGCAGCTGCGGGATCGGATAACCCATTGGTCTTGCCAGCTACCCAGCTGTCAAAGGCCTGTTTGGCAGCAGGGGTCAGGGAGTTTTCGATGTCCGTCTTCAGGGTATCCAGTTGATTTCCGTAGGTGGTATACTCGTCCAGCTTTGTCTTATATTGACCCAAGAGGTCATTGAGCTCCTGAAGTTCCGCAGCACTGAGCTCCCCACGTGCGTTGCGTTCCTGCAGCGCTTTGATCCTTGCTTCCATAGTCTTGAGCTCATTTCCAGCGGCTATGTAATCATTCAAGGTAGAGTTGTACCGCTCAAAATAGGGGTTTTGTTCCTTCGAGGTGTAGAGGGGTCCAGAAGTGGGTTTGTTTGCTAATAAAGTTTTGAGTTCCCCTCCGAGATCATCAGTAAAAGTACGGCTTGAAGGGTCAGCATTGTTCATTCTATCCACTAAATCTTCCACCTTCTTCATCCACGCTTTCTCTTCCTCAGTGAGCGTACTGGGGTCCCGGGCTACAAGCTCCTTATATTTCGATTGCAAGGCTCCGAGATCATCAAGGATTGCTTTAAGTTTTGCATACAAGGGGTTTGTTGTAAGCAAGTGCGTGAGATCATTGACAATTATATCCGAAAAGTCTGATAGCGCCTTTGACTCCGCTGGCGTTGGTGGTGGTGGTACTGGTGGTTTGTTCCCGACGGGTGGACCTGACATAACACTATAAGGGTATAGTAAACAATAAACGCTGTCAATAAATGATAGCGTACTATTGAATTTCCCCTCAAAAAAAGAGCTCGCAAAACACACAGCAATCCATAAAACTCCCGCCCTTATGACTTCCTCTTCTAAGACCCTAGGCGCAACGCTGCTGGTTGCCGGGACCTGCATTGGCAGTGGCACTCTTGCGCTGCCTTTGTCCTTGGCCAAGGTAGGGCTGGTGCCTGGGTTGCTCGTAATGCTGCTGACCTGGGCGCTGAGCTATTATACGGCTTTTTTGGGCCTTGAGCTCAATAGCCAAGCGGGTTGTGCCGCCTCCATAGGGCCCCTTGCAAGGCGTTTTTCAGGCCCGATCGCGGCGTGGATAGGGAGTGCTAGCGTCCTACTGCTGTCCTTTGCGTTGATGGCGGCCTACCTGCATGGAACGGCCTCTGTGACTCAAAAACTCCTGCAACACTCCGCAGAAAACTCTTGGGCCTCAGGCGTTCTTATCCTAGGCTATACAGCCTTTGCGGCCTGTATATTTTTATTCCCGATAGCATGGATAGATCGCATAAATCGCTTGCTTTTTTGGGCCCTTATTTTTGTTTTTTGCATCCTTATCTCATTTTTATTAAGCGCTATAAACTTTTTGGAACTGCCCCTTTGGGGGCCCTGCTTAGGGAGTTTTTCGGCCTGGACGGCCTTGATCCCCATCGTGTTTACGTCGTTTGGGTTTCAGGTGATTTTTCATACCCTCACGCACTATTGCAATAATAAGATCAACAAGCTGCGACGCGTCTTTTTTTGGGGCAGCCTCATCCCAGCCATCGTTTACATGCTGTGGATCAGCGGTTGCCTAGGCGTTTTAGCCAGCAATCAACCGGCGTTTTATGCTCGCATGGCCAGCCAAGACGTGGGAGTTGGCGACCTTGTGCAGGCCCTGAGCAGCTGCACGCATCGTCCTGCCCTCCAAGGACTTACGTGGGGCTTTACGCTCCTGGCCATCCTTACGTCCATCATTGGTCTAGGGCTAGGGCTCATCGAAAGCCTGCAGGCTGCCTTCCAAAAACACCTCAAGGGGGCCGCCCTTTGCCGTAGCCTCGCCATCGCTCTGGCCTTGCTGCCGTCAGCCTTTATTGCCATCAAGGTCCCCAATGCCTTTATGTGCTTTTTTTCTTTCGCCGGTATGACCCTCGCCGTGATCAGTATTCTGCTGCCCCTGTATTTACTAAAGAATACCAAAAAGCGCCCGTTTTACTATAGGGAGCTTAGGCCGTTTTTGCCTCGTTTTTTAGCCTTGCTGGGGGGGGTCGTGGTAATAGTTTGCGAGGTAGCGCGTGTTTTGGGTTGAAAGGGGAGGCCAAGGGAAAGGGAAAGGCCAAGGGGAGCTCGCTCCCCTTAGGATCCCCTACCGATAGCGATTTATTAAAATGCTAGCGCATTTTAGATAAATCGCTATCGGGGAGGGTGATACTAAGGCCTCCACAGATCGCTTCGCGATCGGCTGTTGTCAATAAAGAGGGGGGTGGGGCACAGATATATTGTAATATTTATTTGATATTATGGTAAATTTGTCGAATTTTGAGGGCAATTTTCATAAAAAAGCCCGAAGCTTTAAGGCTTCGGGCTCAGCAGTGAAGTATTCTCAATAGATTTTTTTAATTTTTAAGCGCGTAAGGGCGAAACTCGAAGTGATTTATGCTTGTAGGCTTTATGCTTTTTTTAGTTTTTATTGGGTATTTGGTATCAAGTCGAGAATCGCCCTTACGGAGCTCTAGAGTTTTATTTTAGTTCAAAAATTGACAGGACGCCCGAGAACACGTATTCACGATCTGAGTTCTCGGGCTAGATTCGCTTCTTAAGCCGGTGAGAACGGATTGTCGTGAGTTCCGTGGTACAAAATCCAGG
>JANYDI010000042.1 GCA_025363695.1 Opitutia bacterium | reverse complement strand
AGGGGACTTTGTCCCCTTGGATCCCCTTTCCGATAGCGATTTATTAAAATACTGCGTATTTTAAATAAATCGCTATCGGGAATAGGCGATACAAGGCACCCTCCAGATCGCTTTGCGATCGAATGACTTCGAAAAATACTCCCGGATCGCTTCGCGATCTGTGGGGGCCTTGTATGTCCTATTGGATAGCGATTTATCTAAAATGCATCGCATTTTAGTAAATCGCTATCCGTAGGGGATCCAAGGGGACCTGTCCCCTTGGCCCTTCTAAAATCACTGAAAAAAAGATTGTTTTTAAGCACTACGTGTGCTAGCATGGCCCCTATGAATCCTCTTTATGATCTTGTAATTATTGGCGGAGGTCCCGCTGGGTATGTAGCTGCTATCCGTGCTGGACAGTTAGGTAAGCGTGTTGCTTGCATCGAGATGGATAGGCCCGGGGGAACTTGTCTAGACTGGGGCTGTATTCCGCTAAAAAATCTTAGCAGGATAGCCGAGCTTTATGCTTCGATGCATGGGGCGGAGCGTTTGGGGCTGAAGTGCTCAAACCTCTCGCATGATTTTTCAAAAATCATGGACCATTCACGCCAGGTAGCTGGAACGATGTGTCGAGGGATTGAGTACCTTTTCAAAAAGAACAAGGTAGACCACTTTGTTGCCAAGGGCGAGATGATCAGCCCCACTCAAGTGCGTATCCATGGAGGCGAGCGCAATGGAGAGGTTCTGGAGGCCAAAAATATCTTGCTTGCAACGGGTTGTCGTCCTCGAAAGTTGGAGGGCATTGATTTTGATGCTAAAAAAATCATCAGCTCGCGTGAGGCTTTGGTCCTCAAGGAGCAGCCGAAGTCCCTGCTCGTTATGGGTTCGGGCGCCATTGGGGTCGAGTTTTCTTACTTTTTTAATGCCTTGGGGACAAAAGTGCGCATGATGGAAATGCTGCCGCGTATATCGCCCATGGAAGACCACGAAATCTCAGCTGGGCTTGAAGGCTCCCTCAAAAAACAGGGCATTGCCATCCATACCAGTACACGCGTGGAAGGCGTTGAGCGTACGCCTAATGGCGTGCGTTTACGTGCCTGTACGGAGGGCAAGGACCCTCAGGTGTTCGAAGCCGATGTACTTTTGGTAGCCATCGGAGTGCAGCCCTTCCTCGAAGGCGCCCTGGGCCCAGGCCTTTCTGTGAAGCTGGATGCCAATGGGTTTATTGCCGTTGACGAGCGTTATCAGACGAGTATCCCTGGCGTCTATGCCGCTGGAGACATCATGGGTGGCCCATGGCTAGCTCACGTAGCGAGCTACCGAGCTCTTCAGGTGATTAATGGCCTTTATGACATTGCTGAGCCCAAGCCGCTGGCGCTCTATCCGGTGGCAACCTACTGCCAACCTCAGGTAGGCAGCGTCGGCATGACAGAAACGAAGGTCAAGGAAAAGGGTATCCCTTACCGTGTAGGACGCTTTCCCTTTGCCGCTTCAGGAAAAGCCGTTGCCTGCGAGCATCCCGAGGGCTTCGTTAAGGTCATTGTTTCCGAGCCTGATGGCGAAATCCTAGGTGCGCATATTCTGGGCAACAGCGCCGCAGACCTCATTGCTGAGTACGCTCTAGCGATGAATCACGAAATTACCGCCGAGGATATTCACCACACCATCCACGCGCACCCGACGCTCTCCGAGGCCCTCGCCGAAGCGGCAGCGGACAGCTTTGGCGAAGCCATCCATGTCTGACGGGATGGAGCGTGCCTTTTGGGTTGGGACGGTGTCGCTGCAGCCCTCGAGTGCAGAAGCACACGTCGGGCTTAGCTCCTTGTCCGAACCTCAAAACGCGCGCTCCTTGCCTCACGGCAACTGTCTACGCTAAAAATAAGACAAACCCAGGGCTCACGCTCTGGGGGTTTTTTTAAAAAAAAGAAGTTTGAGCGAAGGAATGGGGGTGACAGGTTTTTAACCCCGTTCCTTCTGCCGTGAGGTGAGGAGCTTGTGCTTTGAGGTTCGGACAAGAAGCTAAGCCCGACGTGTGCTTTTGCACTCGAGGGCTGCAGCGACGCCGTCCCAACCCAAAACACAAACTCCTCACCTACACGTAGTCGAGCTCTTCGCCTATGAGCCCATGCGAGATCGCATAGCGGGTCAAACCGGCCACGCCGTGGACGCCCAGCTTCTTCATGAGATTGCTGCGGTGCGCTTCGGCCGTCTTGGTGGTAATGTCCAGCTTTGTGGCAATGACCTTGGAGCTGTTGCCCTCAGCAATGAGCTGGAGGACCTCCCGTTCACGCGGCGTAAGGCTGTCCAGCGAACGATCTTGCTCAGGATTGAGCATTATTTCGCGTAGGACCTTGACAACGCCTGGGCCCATATAGGTCTCATCGTTGAGGATCTTCTTGATGGCTTTGTGAAGCTCATCGAGGCCAGAAGTCTTTTCAAGGATGACATCGGCACCGGACTTGAGAGCCTGACGTATCGTTTCTGCCGAAAAATAAGAAGAACACACAAACACGCGGGTGTCGTGGAGCTCGGCCTTAATATTTCGGAGAATCTCCATGCCGTTCAAGGAAGGCACTTTGACGTCCAGGAAGACCAAGTCAGGTTTCTGTTCGGACACGGCCGCCCATCCCTGGGCTCCATCTCCGTAGGTTCCTATAAGCTTGCATTGAGGATAGCTTTGTAGGACCTCGACCAGAAGATCTCTGAGCATGGTCTCGTTTTCTATGATGATCAGTCGCTTGACTTTTCCCGTTTTATCTGAAGAAGACATGACGTAAGGTGAAGTTGGGGTAAAGCTTTGGTTTAAGTGAGTGTTGTCTTCTAATCGTGAAGACAAATATTATTCTTACGAATAAGCGCAAGTTAAAGTTTTATCGCAAAAGATGCAAGTCTTTATTTTTTAAAGATGCTTATTTTTTGAAAATAAACAATCAAAGCTTTGATTTATACGTAGTAATTTTACTAAATGACGTTTTTTGAAACGAATGCATTTGCAAAAAAAGTTTATTCGGGCTAGAAATCTTACGATCGCAAAGATATGTCTCTTGTTTTAGACTGGAAATCAGAACCCATTCGCCTGTTGTGCGTCGATGATCAACCCATTATTGGGGAAGCCATTCGACGTTTGCTGGCGTCAGCAAAAGATATTGAGTTTCACTACTGTCAGCATGCCCTAGAGGTGCTCGAAAAAGTCCAACAGATTCGCCCCACGGTTATCCTTCAGGATCTTATTATGCCGGATAAAGATGGTCTAGAAGTTTTGGAAGCCCTTCGCAAGGAAGCTTTTGGGGCGCAAGTGCCCGTCATTCTTTTATCCGCCAAAGAGGATCCGCTCATCAAGGTGCGTGCGTTCGAATTGGGGGCTACCGATTATATTATAAAAATTCCATCGGCTGTGGAGTTGTTAGCTCGCGTGCGTTACCATGCTCAGGCTTATCGCCTGCAAAATCAAAGAGATGCCCTGCATCAAAGCCTTGTGCATCAATTGCGTCAGGCCGGTAATTACGTGCTGTCCCTATTGCCTGTGCCCTTGGAAGGGCCGTTAAAGACAGATTGGGTCTTTTTGCCCTCAAAGACCTTGGGGGGGGATGCCTTAGATTGCTTTTATATTACCGAAGATCTGTGTGTCTTTTATTTACTGGATGTCTGCGATCATGGCGTGGGGCCCGCCCTACTTTCAGTTTCCGTGATGAATTTGTTACGTTCCGCAGGGGCGCTTCCGCTGGAGTCTCCCTCAGCGCTGTTAGCGGCGCTAAATGCCCGCTTTCCCATGTCGCATCAGGAAAGTAAATTTTTTACTCTCTGGTATGGCGTCTATCATGTACCCTCACGTACCCTCACCTACGCCAGTGCCGGCCACCCTCCCGCCTTGCTTTTGACTCAGGAGGGCCCGCTCCAGCCCCTAAGTACCAAGGGCATCGCCATTGGCATTGTTCCAGAGTTTTCCTACACCCAAGCCAGCTGCGTCCTCCCCGAAAAGAGCAGTCTTTTTCTTTTTAGCGATGGCGTCTACGAGCTCTTTAGTAACGGCCAGCTCCTCGGGCTTGGCGACCTCCAAAAAGAACTGCTCGCCGTCTTCCAGAAAACACCCGATGCCTCCCTGGAGGCTCTCGTCCATCGCATGCGTACCCTCCAAGGACGTCCAGACTTCGATGACGATTTTTCGATTTTAAGGGTACAGGTGTAGGGAAGGGGGAACGGAGTAAAGGGCTAAGGGGCGCTTGCGCCCCTTAGGATCCCCTGTTGATAGGCGATTTTTAAAAATGCTAACGCATTTTATAAAAATCGCCTATCAAGAAGGGCATGCTAAGGCCTCCCTCTCGATCGCGAAGCGATCGAATTTAATTAAAAACCGCACTTAAGGAGGCCTGAAGGGCCGGCATATGATAGCCCAGGGCGTAAGCCCTGGGTTTACAGGTGAAAATTTTTTGAGCCCTACAGGGGCGGCACTCACACTTTCTGGAATTTTCTTTAGTGCCGCCCTTACAGGGCTTTGGTTTATTTTCCAACCCTAACCCAGGGCTAGGGTGTTAGGGCGTGTGATCAATTAACTAAGCTTAAAACCACAAAATGAGAGCCCTGAAGGGGCGAATGCTTGTCAGCCCAGGGCGTGAGCCCTGGGTTTTGGGTAAAAAGTAAACTTGAGCCCTACAGGGGCGATTTATAACAAAGGAGATTTATTGTGTAATTTAGGAGATTTATTGTATAAATTTCCCCTGTAGGGCTCAAAATCTTTTTTTTGAATGCCAACCCAGGGCTTACGCCCTGGGCTATCCATGTGCCGGCCCTTCAGGCCTCCTTAAGTGCGGTTTGATTGTTAAACGATTGTTAATCAAGCACTTAAGTCACTTTCAACGCCAAGGGGACGGCGTCCCCTTGGCCCTTTATTTAAGCCCAAACCTATCTGCTATCCCTGCATACACGGCTTGCATGACGGGGAGGTAGCGGTGGCACTGGGTATAAACGGCATGAGCGATGGGAAAGCGATAGGTATGGGGGCTGAGGTTGCGGCTTTCCATCATTTCCAGCCAAGTCGTTTCGTCATCGATGAGCTTGAGGGCGTAAGCGTGCTGGAAGGTACTCCGTGGCGAATGGGCTTCGAGGCCCTCGGAAGCGCATATTTTTTTAAGAGATTCCAAAAAAGCTCAAAAGTGTACTTGAAAATCTGGATCGTAGCTTCCCTGATATAGGGAAAGTCTCTTGGGTCGCAGCTTTGTACATCCTTAAATCTGCTTAGGGATTCACCAAGGTCCAAAAAAATGTCATACCAAGGGTAGTTATTGAGGACACGTTTAAAGAGGATTTCTTCAGCCATGGAGAGACTGTAGCCCTCCAGAGCTCCAAGGTCAACTTAGAACCCCTCCCCGATAGGCGATTTTGTTGAAATACGCAGTATTTCACAAAATCGCCTATCGGCAGGGGGGTCCTAGGGGGCACCTGTGCCCCCTAGCCCTTTAAGCCTTCATTTCCTCAGCCAATAGCGACAACTCCGTAGTTTCCCCCGGTAAGGCGTCGATCTCAGCCAGGGCCGCATCGACGTGCTCGAGAGCTTTGCGCTGCGTGGCCTCCAGGCCATAGAGGGCGACGGCGCTGAGCTTGCCGATGTCTTGCTGGCCGGGCTTACCAAGGGTATCGGCGGACTGGGTGGCGTCCAGAAAGTCATCGATCAGCTGAAAGCCCAGCCCCAAGTGCAGGCCAATGCTGTCCAGTTGCGCCAGGAAGCCTTCGCTAGGAGCGGCGTTCAGCAAGCCGCCCATGCGCAAACAGGCCTGGAAGAGGGCGGCCGTCTTTCCGTGATGGATCGTATAAAGTATCGAGGCCTCCAGGGCTTGTGTGGTTACATCCAGCATCTGCCCTCCCAAGAGGCGTTCAACAGCTGTACACAGGGTGGCTATGAGCTTGGGCTCAGCGGGATAATGCAGGCAGAGCAGCTCATAGGCCCGATTCATAAGCGCATTGCCAGCCATAAGGGCCGTAGCCTCATCAAAGCGCATATGGCAACTGGGTTTATTACGCCTCAAGGGGCTATCATCCATGCAAGGCAGGTCGTCATGGATGAGGCTGTAACTGTGAACATACTCCAGTGCCACCGCCGCCGGCTTGGGGTCGTAGCTCCCCGGGTCTATCGCCCTTGCCGCAAGCAACAGTCTGGGCCTCAGGCGTTTAGCCGGGCCCTCAAGGCTGTAAGCCATGGCGTCCGCCAAGCGCTTAGGAGCGATGTCAGGTAGGTAATGGAGTAATGCAGCTTCAAGGTTCATGGGAAAGGTAAAAAGGGCTAGGGAGCGCTCACTCCCCTTAGGATGGTTTGAGGGGTGCATTGGGGGTTGATGCTGCGTCATGGAAGTGACTCACGCACCGTAGTGCGCTACGCACTTCCCTTCCTTGCCTGAACCCCCAATGCACCCCCTCAAACCGGCTCGAAGCAATTCATAAAATACACCCGGATCGCTTCGCGATCTGTGGGGGGCCTTGTATAGGCTTCCCGATAGCGATTTATCTAAAATGCGTTAGCATTTTAATAAATCGCTATCGGAAAGGGGATCCAAGGGGAGCGAGCTCCCCTTGGCCCTTTACGCCCAGCCTCGGGTGCTATTTTTGGAAAACTGCAAAATATTCTGGACTATCCAGCTGTCGGCTTGGGGATGTGCGGCGAGTGCTGCTACGGCTTCGGAGCGCGTGTAGCCCTTTTGGTAAAAATGCTTAAAAAGACTGCGAACCAGTTCTATTTGGGCCGAAGAAAAGCCTGCCCGCTCGAGGCCGATCTTGTTGATAGTCCGAACGCTTGCTGGGTTGCCATCTGCGGTCATAAACGGGGGAACATCCTGCACTACCTTGGAGCAAGCGCCTATCATCGCGCAATAGCCTATGCGGCAATGCTGGTGGATGCCTGAAGACCAGCCGATGTTCGCCTTGTCTGCCAGGGTAACGTGGCCACCCAGGGCGGCATGGCTGCTGATAATGACTTGGTTGCCGACTTGGCAATCGTGCGCAACGTGGCTGTAAGCCAGCAGGAAGTTGTCGTCTCCCATGCGCGTGAGGGTGCCATCCTGCGTGGCGGCATGCACGGTTACGTACTCCCTGAAAACATTGCGATCACCGATCTGAAGGCCGGGGTTGCCGCCCTTAAATTTGAGGTCATGGGAGCGCCCTCCTAAGCAAGCATACGGATAAACCGTATTTTCAGCACCCAAGCTCGTATTGCCCTCAACGGTGGCATGGTGCTGTACGACGCTCGCGGGGCCCAAGCGGACTTGCGGACCAATATAAGCGTAAGCGCCAATGACGACTCCAGCAGCCAGCTGGGCACCCGGTTCTACGATGGCTGTGGGGTGTATGCTTACGGGGGCGGAACTTAAAGAAGTAGCATGCATATTATTCTGTGATCACTATGTGAAATGCAGCCGCTGTGTCCAGATAAAAGTCTAAGCCGCCTACGCTAAAGCTACGGCGAGCCAAGGGGGCCACGACCCTACTGATAGGCGATTTATTAAAAATGCAAGCGCATTTTAAGTAGGGCGTGTGATCAATTAAATTTAAAACCTGTTCTAATGGATCCGTTAGGGTTGATAAATAATTATTTAAAAAAAACCACAAAATGAGAGCCCTGAAGGGGCGAATGCTTGTCAGCCCAGGGCTTTAGCCCTGGGTTTACGGGTGAAAAACAAACCAGAGCCCTACAGGGGCGATTCATTGAAATATATCAAATTTATCTAAAAATTAACTATGGGCAATATATCAGGTTTAATGAATCGCCCCTGTAGGGCTCTGGTTTGTTTTTTACCCGTAAACCCAGGGCTAAAGCCCTGGGCTGACAAGCATTCGCCCCTGCAGGGCTCTCATTTTGTGGTTTTTAATAGATTTTATGTTATTAATTGATCACACGCCCTAAATCGCTATCGGGATAGGACATACTAAGGCACCCCACAGATCGCGAAGCGATCCGGGAGTATTTTTCGATGTGCCTCGAGCCGGTTTGAGGGGTGCATTGGGGGTTCAGGCAAGGAAGGGAAGTGCGTAGCGCACTACGGTGCGTGAGTCACTTCCATCCCGCAGCATCAACCCCCAATGTGCCCCTCAAACCTTTTCAAAATTGACTTGCAATTTACACCCAACACCGCACATTGTGTTGGTTTAGGAGATGCCGAGGTAGCTCAGTTGGTAGAGCAACGCATTCGTAATGCGTGGGTCGTCGGTTCGACTCCGATCCTCGGCTCCAGGATTTTTTAAAATCGTCGTGCGCAGGCATAAAAAACAGTACACAGATGCCGCACAGGCCAGCCGGATCTATATATTGCCCAACAGCTTAACCGCTGGCAACCTCTTCTTTGGCTTTTTGGCGATCATCCGCTGCATCCAGGCCCGATACGTGATGGTCAACGTCCACGAGGCCGCTGTTTACTACAAACAGGCCGTTTGGTGCATCCTGCTTGCCTGCGTGTTTGACCTCCTGGATGGCCGGGTGGCAAGGATGCGACAAAAGGAGTCCCTCTTTGGCAAGGAGTTTGATTCCATTGCGGATGCGGTTTCCTTTGGGGTAGCTCCGGCGCTTATGGTGTTTTTCTTTATCTTGTCCCCAACGGAAGGTTACCCGTTTTTTCGACAAATCGGCTGGCTGATTAGCTTTATTTACTTATTGTGTGCCGGGATTCGCCTAGCCAGGTTTAACGTGATTACCCATCCTCTATTGCCTGTAGAAACGCGGATGCCCCAGGGCAAGGATTTCCTCGGGCTCCCCGTGCCTATGGCAGCAGGGCTCATCAGCTCCTTGGTACTGCTGCTGTCCAGCTATGACCTGAGTTTTTTTCCATTTTTCCCCTTTTTTGCCTGCTTCCTTCCGCTCTTGATGCTCTTGGTTTCCTGGCTTATGGTCAGTAATATTATTTATCCGAGTTTTAAAGAACGGGCGGTACACACCCATCTGAGCATTCCGCATTTCATTCTCTTTTTTGCCGCCTTGCCGATATTTTTTTGGTATTACGAAATATCATTGACGCTCTTATTTCTAGCTTATATTTTCTCTGGACTCTTTAAAAAAGCTTGGTTGCGCTTACGAAAAAAAACAACAGCTGATGACGGAAATCCTCCAACTCCTGTGGGTTGATAACCTGGACAACACCCTTTGGGTCCTTGCCATGGGCGCCCTGGTAGCGCTGAGCTGTGGCTGGGTGGGGCATTTTTTACTCCTCAGGCGCTTATGCTTTCTGGGAGATGCCGTCAGCCACAGTATTTTCCCAGGCGTCGTTTTGGCCTTCCTCGTGGTTTCTCACTACAGTGCCTGGCCCCTCCTTTTGGGTGCCTGTACGGCCGGAGCCCTAAGCATCCTGCTCAGCGCCCTCATTGCGCAAAAAACCCCCTTAAAATCCGATGCCGCTTTGGGCGCCGTTTTCCCGCTCTTCTTCGCCTTTGGCGTTGTTGCCATGAGTCTTTGGGCCGGCGCTACAGATCTGGACCTCGACTGCGTTCTCTACGGCGAATTGGCGCTCATCCCCCTAAAACCTTGGGCCCATATCGGCAACATCGCCATAGCCCCCTGGCCTGTGATCCGCATGCTGGGCCTCTTTTTGGGGATACTCCTGCTCACACGGCTTTTTTATAAGGAAATGTTACTCCTGTGCTTCGACCCTACCCAAGTCCGCAGCAGCGGATTGCCCATCTACACCCTGCAAATCTGCGGACTCCTTTTACTGTGCACCCTCATGCTTTTTAGCTTTGAGGCTGTTGGCTCCCTTTTAGCCGTAGCCATGCTGATCTTCCCCCCCGCAACCGCCCGGCTCCTCTCCAACCGCCTCCCCAAAATGCTGGGCATTTCCTGCCTCCTAGGCCTCGTATACATTTTTATCGGCCTGCACCTCGCAGCCTACTTCGAGGCCTCCGTCGCCCCCGCCATGGTCATCGTTGCCGTTTTGCTCTTCGTTCTGGCATGGGCATCTATGACGTGGCGGTCTATGGCATGGCGTAAAGGTAAAGTAAGGTAAGGTAAGGTAAGGTAAAGGACCAAGGGGCGCTTGCGCCCTCTAGCGTTGAAAGTGACTTAAGTTGTTGATTAATAACAGTCCACACATAAGGAGGCCTGAAAGGCCGGCAGATCGTAGCCCAGGGCGTAAGCCCTGGGTCCGGGATGAAAAACAAACCAGAGCCCTGTAAGGGCGGCACTCGGAAAATTCCAGAAAGTGTGAGTGTCGCCCCTGTAGGGCTCAAAATCTTTTTTTACCCTAAC
>JANYDI010000023.1 GCA_025363695.1 Opitutia bacterium | reverse complement strand
TTTAAAAATGCGCTAGCATTTTTAAAAATCGCACCCTGTGGGGGATCCTAAGGGGCATAAATGCCTCTTAGCCCTTTTAATTACCTTACTTAAAATCTTAGCGTTATGGCAAATAAACAAAGCAAGTGGCCAGAAAATATTTTGGGAAAATTTTACGTAGATGAGCAGTGCATTGACTGCGACCTGTGCCGTGAGACGGCTCCGGATTTTTTTACGCGTAACGACGATGGTGGCTATTCTTTCGTCTACAAGCAACCTAAAAGTGAGGAGGAGGCAGAGTTGTGCCGGGAAGCCCTAGAGGGCTGTCCGGTTGAGGCCATTGGTGAAGATGGCGCAATGGCTGAGTAAGTGCTTATGGAAGCTTTTTGTATCCTGGATGCCCTGAATGCTGCTTTGTTGGCTGCTGCTGAAGGTTGGGAGGGGTTTGAGCCGGAGTTACGCCTGGCAGATCCGCGCTTTGGAGATTTTCAGGCCAATGGCGTTCTGCCCTTTGCCAAAAAGCTGGGTAAAAACCCAAGGGCGTTAGCAACGCAGCTGCTCCAGCAGGCTCAAGAGGCCCTTCGTGGCTTGGGGATTGAGGGGGAGCTTTCGGGCCCGGGCTTTTTGAACTTTACGCTGCAGCCTGAGCTTTTGGAGCGCTGGCTCACGGCCTATGCTTCGGCGGAGGCCTTTGTAGCTGGCGCAGCAACGCTGTACCCTGGCAGGACGATTGTGGTCGATTATAGTTCTCCCAACACAGCCAAGGAAATGCATGTAGGGCACATTCGTTCTACCGTGATTGGGGAATCCTTGGCGCGACTGCTGCGGCTTTGTGGCGCTAAGGTCATCACCGACAACCACATAGGCGACTGGGGTACGCAGTTTGGTATCCTTATTTTGGAGATCAAACGCCAACATTGGGACCTAGATGCTCCGCATCCGGACCCCTTGGCTGCCCTTGAAACGCTGTATCGTGACGGCCAAGCGCGGGTCAAGGAGGACCCACAGGCAGCGGCGCAGGCACGGCAGGAACTCGTTTTATTACAACAAGGCGATCCGCAAAACTTTAAAATCTGGACACAGGTCAAGCAGATCAGCTACGCAGCGTTTGAAGCCATTTACCGTCGCTTAGATGTGCATTTTGACCACGTTTTGGGCGAGAGCTTTTACCGCGACAAAGTCGATGCGGTCTACGAACAACTGCAATCCTTGGGGATTGCCCAGGAAAGCGAAGGCGCCTTGGTGGTGTTCCATCCCGAGCATCCGCGCTTTGCCAAAACGCCTTTCATGATCCGTAAATCCGATGGCGCTAGTAATTATGCCTCTACGGATTTAGCCACCCTTTGCTACCGGACCAAGATCTTGGGGGCCCAGGAAATCCTTTACGTGGTAGATGTGCGTCAGCAGGATCACTTTGAGCAGCTGTTTCTCACGGCTAATAAATGGTTTAATTCAATGGGGAAAACGCTTCCCGTACTCTGCCATATTGGCTTTGGGACCATCTTAGGAGCTGACGGTAAGGCCATCAAAACCCGCAGCGGAGGCACTGTCAAGCTCAAGGCGCTTTTGGATGAGGCTGAGCAACGGGCTTATGCGGCTGTAACGCAAAAAAACCCACAACTCAGTGAGGAAGATCGCCGCCACATTGCCCGGGTGGTCGGGGTTGGCGCCGTTCGTTATGCCGATTTATCCCAAAACCGAAGCAGCGATTATATTTTTGACTGGGATAAGCTCCTTGCCTTTGAAGGCAACACAGCGCCCTACTTGCTTTACGCCGTAGCCCGCCTGCATGGCATTTTGCGCCATGCACCTTTGGAAAGCCCCAGTGCTGCAGCGCCTTTGGAAACCCCGCACGAGCTGGCCCTGGCCAAAAAGCTCCTCAACAGCGTTACGGCCCTCAAGCAAAGCCTTATGGAGCTGCGGCCCCACTTCCTGTGCCAGTACCTCTACGAGCTGTCCGGAACTTTCAACGCCTTTTACGCCGTCGATAAGGTCCTCACCAGCGACCCCCCCACGCAAGCCAAGCGCGTCGCCCTCTGCCGCCAAACCCTCAACACGCTCACGCTAGGCCTCGAAACGCTGGGAATGGAGACGCTGCTGCAGATGTAAAAAGCAGAAGGGCCAAGGGGACGTTGTCCCCTTGGATCCCCTTTCCGATAGGCGATTTTGTGAAATACTGCGTATTTCAGCAAAATCGCCTATCGGGTAGGAC
>JANYDI010000007.1 GCA_025363695.1 Opitutia bacterium | reverse complement strand
TGCACCCCTTAGGATGGTTTTAGGGGGGCATTGGGGTTTGGGACGGCGTCATGAAAGTGACTCACGCACCGTAGTGCGCTACGCACTTCCCTTCCTTGTCCGAACCCCCAATGCCTCCCCTAAAACCGGCTCGAAGCAATTCATAAAATACACCCGGATCGCTTCGCGATCTGTGGGGGCCTTAGTATAGGCTTCCCGATGGGCAATTTTTATAAATACGTAGTATTTTAAAAATTGCCCATCGGAAGGGGATCCTAAGGGGCATGAATGCCCCTTAGCCCTTTTTTCTCTATTCAAACTTTCATGATTACTTCACTCACCATTCTCGTCATCGGCCTGCTTACGAGCCTGACTGCGAACCCTGCGGCGTCGACCTCAAAAAACGTACAAGTGGCGCCGCCTCAGCTGCCAAGCGTGGAGGCTGAGGCCTTCTTTGAACGCAAAACGACGCCGGCGGGACCAGTATATCTTTATAACCTGAGGCTGAAGGGCACGCAGTCGGATTTTAGTGGGTCCTTGCCGCAGGTGGATAATTTAATATTAAAATACCGCCGTACGGAGCGGAATTTTAAAAGCATCAACGGCAAGTTCCAAACGGAGGTGACGTTTATTTACTTGGCGCATCGCTTAGAGGATAAAGATTTTATTGTCCCGGCCTTTGAAGTGATGGTCAATAGTGAGCGCGTGGTTGTTCCGCAGGCCAAGTTGCTGGCCCTGCCCTCGGAGCAGCAGGATGCGGTTCGGATGGTTTGGCTGGATTGGACGCTGCCGCAAATTCCGGTCTACGCAGGGCAGGGAGTGCCCTTCGAAATTCGGCTGTATCGCCGTGCGGATGTGGGGCTTACGGCCAATTTAGCGGGCCCTGAACTTAAAAGCGAGGGGCTGAGCTTGCCCGTTTACGCCGGCCCATATACGGAGGAACAAGTGCAAATCAAGGATGTTACTCATAGTGTTTATACCTGGAAGGGCAGCGTCACGGCCCTGAAATCAGGGACGCATCGCTTTCAGTTTTCCTTCCCCGTGGTGGCCAGCTTGCCCAGTGGTCGGCAGGATCCCTTTGATTTGCTTATGGGCTCAGGCTTCAGCCGGGGAGAAACTCAGGAGCTCATTTTGCAAACGCCTGAGCAGGCGCTCACGGTGGCGCCCTTGCCCGAAAGTGGCAGGCCTGAAGGGTTTTCGGGAGCGCTGGGCAGCTTTAGCTTTGCTGCGCATATGGCCTCGCAGACCTTGACGCTGGGGGAGCCTGTGACGCTGACGCTGAGTATTGCCGGCCAGGGCAACTTGGAGCAAATCTTGCCTCCAGACCTCAAGCTCGGCCCGGCTTGGAAGCAGTATCCCCCTAAGGAAACCCTCGAAACACGCGATGCTTTGCACCTGGAGGGCAAGAAAACCTTTGAGTATATTTTGGTACCGCTAGACCCTGCCATAACAGCCCTGCCTGCGCTGCAATGGAGTTTTTTTGACCCTCAAAAAGGTGCCTACCAGCAGCAGCGCTTGGAGCCCATGGCCCTGACGGTCAGTGGGGCCGCGGCGGTTCCCATGGCCCGTCCGCTGGCTCCGGCGCTGGGCGTCACGGGGGCGGCCGAGGAAGCGCCGCCCTCAGCACAGCCGCAGCCCTTGCCGCTCATGCTGACTTTGGGAGCCCGTAGTGCCACGCTCACGCCCCTATTTTGCAGACCTGGCTTTTATGGCGTGCAAGGGGTTTTATTGCTTGTGTGGATAGGGCTTTACGTCCGACACCTCAAGAAGCAGCGCTTCCTCAAAAACCCTCGGCTGGTACACAAGCAAAAACAGCAAAAGGAGCTTCAGCGGCGGCAAAAAGAACTCCAGCAAGCCCTCGAGGCTAACGACCCAGCCGTGTTTTTTTTGGCAGCCTGTGAGCTGCTGTGTTCCGCTGTGGCCGCCGCTACAGGCACGCAAGCCAAAACGCTGACGCTGGACGATGTTCGCCAGCATGCCGAGGCGCTTTCCGCAGAGCAGCAGCATACCATCACGCTGTGTTTTCAGCAGGCCGATCACCTCAAGTACGGGGCTGCGTATATGAGTAAAAGTAAGGATTTAAAAAAATGTTATCAAGAGCTCATTGCTATTATTGGAAAATTTTAACCCTGATCAGCTGCTTTGCCTTGCCATCGCTGTATGCGAGCACGGAGTCGCTTTTTCAGGAAGGCAACCAATCTGCCGCCCAAGGCCGTTACTTGGAGGCCCAGGCTTTTTACCAGGAGGCCCTTCAGGCTGAAGCCGCTGAGGGCCTGTATGGCAACCTCGGGCACGCGTATGCGCACACGGGCAAAATCGGGCCCGCAAGTGTGGCTTACGAGCGTGCTCTTTTGTTGAACCCCAACAATACCAGTATTCGGGAAAAACTGCATAGTTTGCGCCAAGATGCCGCCCTCAAGGCCCCAGAATTAGCCCTTTGGGGAGCTCTCCTAAGCCCCAACGCGTGGACCTACGGGGCGTCCTTCAGCTTTTGGCTCCTGCTCCTGCTGGCTCTGGCTCCCAAACGCCCGAGCACTGGGCTGCTGCGTATCGGCAGCGCTCTTGGCTTCTGCGTGGCCCTCACAGGGTTGCTGGCCTATCAGCCGCTCTTGCACGAGGCCATTGTCCAAACCCCCGATACCCCCCTGCGCGTCTCTCCAGCCCCCAATGCCCAGGCCCACAGTACGCTCCCCGAGGGCAGCTGCGTCTTTATCAAAAAAACACACAACAGCGCCGTCTTTGTCCAGACCCTCCAGGGGCAACAAGGGTGGGTCGAGGTGAATGCGATCACTCGAATAATAGGAGAAGTATAAAGGGCTAAGGGGCATTCATGCCCCTTAGGATCCCCTTCCGATAGGCAATTTTACAAAATGCTGGCGCATTTTGGTAAAATTGCCTATCGGGAAGGTATACTAAGCCCCCTCCAGATCGCTTCGCGATCGGATTTAATTTATATAACGATCAATTTAAGCCACGCTTAGGGAGGCCTGAAGGGCCGGCAGATACGTAGCCCAGGGCGTAAGCCCTGGGTTTACGGGTGAAATTTTTTTTGAGCCCTACAGGGGCGACACTCGTATTCAAATTTTTAGTGCCGCCCTTACAGGGCTCCGGTTTATTTTCCATCCCGGACCCAGGGCTCACGTCCTGGGCTACGATATGCCGGCCTTTCAGGCCTCTTTATGTGCGTTTTGTTGTTATTTATAAAATACACCTGGATCGCTTCGCGATCCGGATGGGCCTTAGTATTTCCTGCCAGGTAGCGATTTTTATAAAATGCAAAGCATTTTTAAAAATCGCTACCTGTAGGGGATCCTAAGGGGACCACGGCGCCCCTTAGCCCTCAGCCCTTACTCGCCTATCTTAAACATCAATCGCGATTGACTCTTCGTGAGCGTAATCCTGTTAGGTTCGATGCTATGCAGGACGTAGTCGTAGCGGAGCTTGGCCCCGACAAACAATTTTTGGCCATTGAGAAGGCTGACCCAAGGGGTTTCGCCACCCGTAACGCTGTCAACGGCGTCGCCAAAGACCCAGTGTAAAAAGGCCTTATCGTCCAAAATACTGACTTGTTGGGTGACCTTGAGGTAGGGACGCAGTTCCTTGCGAATAGTCGTATAAATGCGCGTCCAGGCATCCTCTTGTTGTACCGATAAATTACCAATCAAGCTGAGGCTGCCCTTGTCTACCCCTAGCATCAATTTATCCTCCAAGCCGACACTGGCCAGGAGTTTTTCTGTTTTTTCAAGGATGTCCTTATCGGTCATGAGTGCTTCCTCGATGTAGGCCAAACCGGGAATATCACGCATGAGGCGTTCTTTGAGTTCATCGAACTTTTCCCTTGAGGTGAGGTAGCCCGTGAGCTTTAGGCCGCCTTTGGGCAGGGCCTCTGGCGTCATGCTGACCTTGATGGATTGTAATATTTCTTTAGCTGACGCCAAAATGCCTTCGTTATCTATCAGTTTTAGACGAATAGTCTGCTGGTAGGGCCGCAAGGCACGCTCGACTTGCATGAGCTCTTCAAACGTGTCTAAATAGCCGGCAATGAGCATATCGCCGTTCTCAAACTGCTCAACCCTTAAGCCTTTGTCTTGCTTGAGGGTTTCAATATAGTTCTTTAAATCATGGTTGTTGAGCGCCTTAGCCCCGGCTTTTTTATGCAGTGTTCCGCCAGAGGATTCCGTGGACTCCTTTTTTTCAGGACTGATCCAAAAAAGCTGAAAAGCCAGGGAAATCGCCAAAACAATGGCGCCTAAAAGCCCATAGAGCGCGGCATCACTGAGTGTACGGATTTTCCCAGCCAAGTGGCTTGTTGCCTCAAGTTGGATAGCTTCTTTTTCCTTACTGAGGAGCTCTTCTAGCGTAAACTGTGGCCAACGTGCGTCGCGGGGCCCAACAACAAAATAGCTGGTCCCAATGCCCACAGGGGTAAATAATTCCAGCTCCTCGACCTTGCCCACCTCTAAAACGCGGGTTTTGTAGGCCACTCCAGGAGCCAAAGCCAGAAGCGTAACCACATTTTTTTCGACACGAATCCGTACATGCTCCGCAGCCACAAGGCTGTCCGAAAGCACGATATCTGCAGTTTGCCCCGAGCCTATAAGCAAGGTTTCCTCATTGAGAGCAATTTCTGCTCCCTGATTTGGCCCAGCCAACAGCTTCAGTAGGTAAGGGCCCTGGAGCTTCGCTTCCATAAAAGTAAGTTAAACGCAAAACAAATAATAATAGAGCCACGCTTTAAATGCAATTCAATTATTGAAATCTATGATTATTAATAACAGGACATTAAACTCATAAGCAGACGGGTCGAGTTAATAGGGTGTCATGACATCGATCGGTAAACCAAAAGTCGGAAGTTCAACCCAGGGAATCAACCCCCCTGGTTCTCAGGCAGAACATCCCTTGGGGCGGTATTCCGTCTCTAAGAAAACCTCTTCAGTTTCTTTAATAGAGAGCTCAAAATCGCAGACCCTCCAAGCTGCAGCCCCTAGCGCCCCTGAGGGGAGTTTTGAGCTCGACTGTGGTAGGGCTGGCGTTTTTACGCTGCAGCAAGCCTGTTTGCCAAAGATCAAAGGACCTTCGGAAGCATCCGTGAAACTCGAGATTGCCCAAAAAATTGAACGTGGCAGTGATTTATTAAATCAGCTACTGGGAGACAAAAAACCTTCCGAGCCCTGCAGCATGCAAGCCATGACGGACCTCATGTGGTTTTTGCAAGCTAAAGCTGAAGCCAGCGTAGGGGCCTTCCAGTCTGGCGGCATGAGCATAGAAGACCCTGAAGGCCGCATTGCTAAATTTTTAGATACGCATACGGAGATGTACCAACGCATTTCGACGCATCTTCCTGAATTTCAAGCCGCTCCAGGAGGCGTACAACGTGGGATTGACAATAATAAAAAATCAGTAAAAACGCTTAGTGACATGGCTGGTATTTTTCCCCATCAAAGACGCACCCTTCTTTATGGGCCGATGAAGGCAGGGGTCAGTCCTGACGGCATAGCGCCTTTAGGCAAAAATCGTATTTACCTGAAAATAGAAACCTATGGTGCTTTTGTGTACAAACCCAAGAACGGCGAAACGGTTGAAGGCCTCAGGGAGTCTCGCAAGATGAACGTGGTCCCCGATTTAAAAAATGCCGTAGGACACGCAGGAGGCTTTCTGGAGGCAATGGAACGCCAAATCAAAGGTACCCAAAACGATTCAGGTAGTCGTCGAGAAAATACCCCCAGCAGCGTTACAGAAATTTACAACGGCATTGTTGAGCATTTTCAGAGTAACCCTGATCTCAAAAGCCGTCTCCTAAAGGGTAATCCCTTGGCTAAAAGCTCGGGTATTCGCACGATGGTGAAAAATCTAGAGGATACCCTAGCATACAGTGTACTCTCGAAGGACCAAAGGGAATTCTTGGAAGAAAAACAAAAAAAATTTACCAAAGAGCTCACAAAACTAAAAATCGACGACCACCTCGACAGCCGCATTGGTGGCGAAGTGATTTTTGATAAGGAGGATTTTTAGAAGCGCTCTATGATCAAATTCGATCGCGAAGCGATCCGGAGGGTGCCTTGTATCGCCTTGTATGGTAGCGATTTATCTAAAATACGCAGTATTTTAATAAATCGCTACCATTGGGGGATCCAAGGGGCGCAAGCGCCCCTTGGCCCTACCTAACGCTTTCGCGGGCCGTAGCTCCTCATCGGCGCGCCCCTGGGCCTGGGCGGTAGGGTCCTGAGGCGATAGGTAATGCGGGCCTTGGTGAGGTCGTAGGCGCTCATTTCCATCTTAACGGAATCACCTACCGTGATTTTAATAAAATTCTTGCGCAGCTTGCCAGAAATATGCGCTAAAACGGTGTGGCCATTTTCGAGCTGAACCCTAAAGAGGGTCGATGGCAAAACGGCGGTCACCTTACCCTCTACTTCAATTACTTTATCATCTTCGGAATCGGACATGCAAATATAGGGTGATAAAGGGCCTAAGCCAGCTTGTCAAGTCTTTTTGTCACAGGGGAAATAGAGCGTAAAGCAGGCCCCGGTTTGGCTTTCTACCAAAATATCCCCACCGCACTGCTTGACCACGCCATAAACGTAGGCCAACCCAAGCCCAGCGCCTTGACCCACGTCTTTGGTGCTACTAAAGGGCTCAAATAAATGCTCTTGTAGCTCGGCATCAATGCCAGGGCCGGTATCTTGGACTTGCAAGCAGACATAATTTTGAGGCACAAGCCCGACAGGCACACACGCCTGCGTGCACAAAAAGGTCCTCAAGGTGAGCATGCCAGGCGCTTGACTCATGGCCTCAGCGGCGTTTTGGGCAAGGTTGAGTAGGCTTTGCTCCACTTCGCTACGATTAGCCCAAATCGGTGGCAAATTCGCCGCCAACTCGACCACAAGCGTGAGCTCGGAGGGCAGCATGCGCTCCAAAATGGGACGGCTTTCTTCCACCAAAGGCGTCAAGCTCACCCAATGTTTTGCCTTCGTATCGCGCTGACTGAAGGCCATGAGCTGTGAAACCAAAGTTTCAGCTCGCACACAAGCCTGCTGGATGTTGCCCAAATACCGCAAACACGCGGTATTGTCCTCGATTTTGATTTTTAATAAATCAGAATACGACGTGATAATAGACAGCAAATTGTTGAAGTCATGCGCAAAGCCACCAGCCAGACGCCCTATGGCCTCCAAGCGCTGAGTGCTGCGGATTCGGGCTTCCAAATGCCGCAGTTCCGTAACATCTCGAAGCACAAAGGCATAGTGCATCACGCGCTGCCGCTGATCATACACAGGCGTAGCCACTTGCTGAGCAATAAAGCGTGCTCCGTTCTTTTTCACAAAAAGGTGCTCGCCACGATAGGTTTTCCCCGAGGCCAAAACAGCCAGGGTGGCCTCGAGTTCCTCCTTGCCTTGAGCCGATAAAAGCTGCAAGCTGCCCCCCAAAACGGCATCGCGTTGCCACCCCGTAAGCACCTCAAAGGCCTTGTTCACATAAACAATCCGTGGGTCCACACCCGTAACGGAAAAACGCGTAACCACCACCGCATCGTCCTGGCTTTCCAAGGCGCCTGCCATGATGCGCACGCTTTCCTGGGTCAAAAACTGCTCCTGGACATCATGCAGGACCACCACCACGCCATTAGGTGTCCCGCTGAAGTCATGCGTATGCGTCACCCGTGGCTCCACAAGCAATACCCGGCCTTCAGCGCCCACAAGCTCCAAAACCGTGTGTGTCCCATCCGCCAATACATGGCTTGGCAGCCAACGCTCTAAGTCCTTCACCGGTGCCTGCGTCACCCGATCCCTCAAATGCAACACGCTGTACAAATCTTGCCCCGTAAGCGCTGTAGCCGGCCTTTCCAACAAAAGCGCAGCAGCCTGATTGGCATAACGAATGCGCTGGTTACGATTTACCGTGAGCACCGCATGCGGAATACTGCTGAGCGTAGAATTCAGCAAGGCCTCCTGGGCCTTCAAGGCGCCATCCATGTACGCCTTGTACAGCGCCAAACCAATACTGCTGACGACCTTTTCCCGCGTCAAGGGCTTAAAAATCAAGCCCATAGGCGCTGTTTCCTGCAAGCGCTCCAACAGGGCATTATCCGTATGCTTGGCCACGTACAGCAAGGGCACCGCGTAGCGCTTCAGGGCCTCCTTCACCAGCTGAACGGCATCACAGGTGGCCAGATCCACGCTGACAATCATCAAATTCGGCGCATAAATCGGCAGCTGCTGCAACAACAAGCCCGGGTCCGACACCGGCGGCAATAAGACAAAGCCCTCCTGCGGTAGCACCGCCTTCAACAACGCCAAGGCCTCCGGATCGTCCTCCACCAGCAGGATCCGCGTCGCCTGTGCATGTCGTAAGTGTATCATGATGATGGAATTTGGAATTGAATCGAATTGAATTGAATTGAAAGTAAAAAAAGGGCCAAGGGGCGCTTGCGCCCCTTGGATCCCCTGCCGATGGGCAATTTTTAAAATACTACGTATTTATAAAAATTGCCCATCGTGAAGGGTGATACAAGACCCATCCTCTCGATCCCTTCGGGATCGAAAAACCTGTTTTAAGGGATCCGTTAGGGTTGATAAATGATTAGTCAATAATAAATCACAAAATGAGAGCCCTGCAGGGGCGAATGCTTGTCAGCCCAGGGCGACTCTTGGGTCGCCCTGGGTTTTGGTTGAAAAAGATTCAGAGCCCTACAGGGGCGATTCTTTAAATCTGATATAAGGCATATATTTTAAGATTTATTGCAATATTTTATTAATTTTAAGATAAATTGGGTGCATTTTATTGAATCGCCCTTACAGGGCTCTGGTTTGTTTTTCGCAGTAAACCCAGGGCGACCCAAGAGTCGCCCTGGGCTATCATCCTTCGCCCCTTCAGGGCGATCATTTTGTGGTTTTATTAAATAACTTAGTTAATTGTTCACACGCCCTAAGTCTATTCAACAAACCACACATAAGGAGGCCTGAAGGGCCGGCATATCGTAGCCCAGGGCGTAAGCCCTGGGTTTACGGGTGAAAAAAGATTTTGAGCCCTACAGGGGCGACACTCCTATTCACGTTCTGAGTGCCGCCCTTACAGGGCTCCAGTTTGTTTTTCAACCCGGACCCAGGGCTTACGCCCTGGGCTAC
>JANYDI010000032.1 GCA_025363695.1 Opitutia bacterium | reverse complement strand
AGAAGTGACTCACGCACCGTAGTGCGCTACGCACTTCTCTTCCTTGCCTGAAACGCGAATGCCCCCCTCAAACCGGCTCGAAGCCGTTCATAAAAATACACCCGGATCGCTTCGCGATCGTGGAAGACCTTAGTATGCCCTCCCCGATAGCGATTTACTTAAAATGCGCCAGCATTTTAATAAATCGCTATCGGAAGGGGATCCTAAGGGGCGCAAGCGCCCCTTAGTCGCTAAAACACTTCAGACGTATAAATACTAATCTTCGGGGCCAGAGCTCCGATGAGGATTTGGGCTCGGCGCAGAGCACGGGCGGTAGACTTGGTGGGGTTTTGGGAGACGTCCAAAAAGATGTTTCGGCGGCCGATTTGTTCCAGCAGGCCGGAGCTTTTGAGGATTTGGATGACGTCCTTGCGTACACCGCTGAGGATCAAAGTGCGCTTGCGTTCACGCATGTAGTGGAGGAGTTCCTCCAGGGCCATAATGCTTGTGGCGTCCATATAGTGGGCGTTTTTCAGGCGTAAAATCACCACACTGAGCTGTGGTTCTTGGCAAACGCGGCGCATTTGGTCGCGGAACAGCTCAGCGGCTCCAAAAAACAGATTCCCTTCTACATGCACAATCGAAACTTCGGGCAGCGGACGGGCCTGGTCTTCACTGAGCTCACTGAGGCGGCCGCTGGCGTCAAATTTGTATTCCACCATTTCAGGATGGGCGGCTTTTTTTAAAAAAAGCACAATAGACGTCCCCACACCTAGGTAAATAGCGGTATCCAGAGGGAACAGCAGCCCAGCAATGAAGGTAGTGAAAAACACCCAAGCGTCGGATTTGGTAGAACGAATAACGATGCGAATCTGCTTTATGTTGATAAGAGAAGTCCCTATAAACATAACCAAAACCGCCAATGCCGGCCTAGGGATGTTTCCGATATAAGGACCTACGAAAATAAGCGTCAGCAGGGAAATCAGGCCGCAATAGAGGCTAGCCAAAGGCGTTGCAGCCCCACTGGCCCAATTGAGGGTTGAGCGCGTCAAGGACCCCGAAACCGGCATACCGGAGCTGCAGGCCGCCGCCATATTGGCTAAGCCCATGCTGAAAACTTCCTGATTCATATCAATGACCATGCCTGAACGCGCTGCCAATGATTTACCAATCGATGCGGCTTCCATCATGCACATCAACGCAATGGCAAGGGCCGAATTGGCCATAAGGCTGATGTCGTCAAAGGTAAAGGAAGGAAATTGGATTTTCCAACTGTCCAGATTAATCGGGTTTAAGTAACTCAGGTCCCAGCCATATAAATAAAATATATAAGCTAATAGCGACATGAAGCACAGACAAATAGCCACATTGGGCCAGCTGCAAAAACGCTTTCGCAAGTAAAGATAAGTCCCCACAGTGGCCAAAGCAATCAGTATGGCCGGAAAGCTTGCCTCGTGGATATGCTTCAACGTAGAGACACAGACTTGGTAAAAAGTACTCGGAGAGCCCAAAACTTCAAAACCCAAAGCCGTTTTGAATTGGTTGCCGATAATCAGGATCACCGATGCGGTAATATAACCAGTGATCACGCTGCGCGAGATATACTGAATCAAATGCGCCACTTTAAGATAGGCCCCTACGACCAGAAAAAACCCGATCATAAAGAGCAAAACCGCCAAAAGGCCCAATTTGTCTTCAGGGGGAACATTGAGGGCACTCATCGCACTGAGCACCAAGACCGCCGTGGCATTGGTCGGAGCCAGAAAAATAAAACGCGAGCCTGAAAAAAGGGCCCCAAAAATACAACAAACAATAGAACAATAGATCCCGTAATGCACCGGCAAACCCGCGATCAAAGCATAAGCCATGCTCTGAGGAAAACTAAAAAGGGCCACATTGAAGCTGGCTAAAACATCACTCCTGGCCTGCTTCAGGTCATAGTGCGCCAGTGTATGACGCAAAGGCAATAAATCAGGACCTTCCCTGAAAAAAACACGTCGAATCCAGTAAAGGGCTGTTCTTGTTCTACTGATCATAGCCAACTTGTAAAACCGCCGAAGCTAGGTTTTTAGAACCTATTGAGCTTGTGCCTTAAAAGAGAGAAGTAATCATAATTAGGGGCACAAATCAAATCTATAGTTTCAGAAGCTACGCTGACACTGGAAAACTTTTGCCCAAACGGCTTCCCATCGAGGCTGATTTTAGGACTACTGCTTTCTTTATCTTCACAGATAGTCAAACACGTGGACGGTGGCAAGACAAGACTGCGATTAGCCAGGCGATGTGAGCAAATCGGCGTCAGAATCATCACCTGTGCCTGTGGATGCACCAAGGGCCCTCCAGCCGATAAATTGTAAGCCGTAGAGCCCGTGGGTGTCGAAATAATCAGCCCATCGCCATCAATAATCCCCAATGCTTTTCCATCGGCAAACACCTCAAAATGCCCTAGCCTAAAGGTCGGCGAACAGCGAATCACGACATCATTGAGCGCCAGGCCCCGTTTGCCCTTAACGCTTTTACAGCACAATAAGGCCCGAGACTCCTTATAGTAACGGCCCTCCAAGACCTCCAAAAACCCCTCGCACAAGGCGCTTTCTTCGTAATCCGTTGTCAAAAAACCAAGGTTCCCCGTGTTAATCCCCATCACAGGCACCCTCGCCCGCACCACCTCAGGAACTACGCCCAACAAGGTCCCGTCCCCCCCAATCGTACAACACAAGTCAGCCCCCGCCAGCTTCCCAGGCAAAATCGGGTACTGCTCAAGCATCACGCAACGTCTACCACAGGACCGCGCCAGATCGCTCAGCCTCCGCGCAATCAAGGGCGCCCGCGGCTTTTGCGTATTCACCACAAAGGCGACTGTTTGGATTGGCTCAGGCATAAATTAAGGCTAAGGGGCGCTTGCGCCCCTTAGGATCCCCTTCCGATGGGCAATTTTTAAAATACTACGTATTTATAAAAATTGCCCATCGAGCAGGTAGATACTAAGGCCTCCCAGGATCCCTTCGGGATCAGCTAAGTAATTTAACTCAAAACCACACTTAAGGAGGCCTGAAGGGCCGGCAGATGGATAGCCCAGGGCGTGAGCCCTGGGTTTAGAGTGAAAAACAAACCAGAGCCCTGTAAGGGCGGCACTCGGAAAAATTCCAGAAAATAGGGGTATCGCCCCTGTAGGGCTCAACATCTTTTTTCCATAGTAAACCCAGGGCTTACGCCCTGGGCTATCCATCTGCCGGCCCTTCAGGCCTCCTTAAGTGTGGTTTTATTTAAAGTAACCCTAAGCTCTAATGTAGCCTTCTTCGCTATCCTCCCCAGCTTTCGGAGCGTCCTCGACCTCTGAGTCGTCATTGCCTTCATCGCTTGAGAAGTCCATCTCGTCGGTTTTTTTCTTCCACAACTCGAGATGGTTTACAAAGGACTCGAGTATATTTACAAAGTCCTGATAAGCGATGTGCTCCATGGGGAAGGTACGCCACAGGAGGAGTTCCCCGCGCTGGGAGTCTAAACCAAAGGAAGAGCCGCCTGTGCCCAAGCCAAAAAGGCTTTCTTCGAGGGCAACACGGTAGAGTTTTTCGCGACCTTCGGGAGGCAATTCGCATACCTGAGCATGAAAGCTTACGGTCTTGGCATCGTCCGAGCTTTCAATGTCCACAACTAAAACATCATCAAAGACGAGACGACAGACGCCGTTTTCGTCTAGTTTGAGGCCTTCCAGCCCGATTTGACCACCTAATTCAGAAAGAATAGCATTAATGTCCATATCAATATTTACAAAAAATTACTTTAACTTAACAAGCATGATACAATAAAACCCCCCACAAAGCAAGCATAAAGAAACATGATTTCGCAAAAGAGCGGATTAAATTTTTGCAAAACCGGCAAAAAGGAGGCCTTTTTTAGGCGCTTGCAGGACGCAAAGCTGCCCTCGTAAGCCGGGCATAGGCAAGCAAGGCTATAACGACAAACGCAGCATGGATGAGGGCTACCGGGCGCATGGAACCGTCAAAAAAGAGCCCCGTAACGCCCACGGCAGCGGCGGAAAACAGCAAACGCGAGGACATGATAAAAGAAGCGCAGGCGCCTTTAAGTTCAGGCAGTATTTCCAAAGAACGTGCAAAAGTAACGCTCATCGGGAAGGCGCAACCCAAACAAAACAAGCACATCGCTAGCGTCACAGCTAAGGGAGGACATTGGGGAACAAACGAAAAAACACTCAACAAGGCCGTCCCAGCCGCCACACACAGCATGCCAAACTTCAGAGCTTTTTCAGCCCCTACACGCGTTACCAGCCTATCGGCATAAAAACTCATCACCGAAAAACTCGCCACCACCGAACCTTGGTGCAGTGAAAACTGCATAACCGATAAATTACACGTGTTCATGTAATAGAAGGCCGAACTCCCCACAAAGCTCAAATACGCCGTTACCAGAAAATTGGGCATACAGGCATGGAGTAAAAACCCGGGATGCGTGCAGATAATCCAGTAATCTTTAAAAATTTTACCTATATTCAGAAGCGCTCTTTCGGGCTTAGTTTCGGGTAAACCCCTGATGAGCAAAATCCAGGAAAACAAAGCAATGCCCGCTATCGCTGTAAAGTTAGCCCGCCAACTGAAATAGTTCACGATGATGCTCCCAAAAATCGGCGCCGAAGCCATGAAAATGGTGCAGTACGCATTGACTCTCCCAATATACTTGGCCGCAAGCGCCCCGCTATAACGGTCCGAAATCATCGACATCCCCAGCACCACCGTAGCACTGGCACCCAAACCCTGGACAAAACGCCAAGCCATCAATTGGTTGATAGATCCTGAAAACACACAGCCCAAGGCGCCTATCAAAAAACACGTCGCCCCCCATAACATCAAGCGCCGGCGTCCCCACGCATCCGAAAACGGCCCGTAAAGCAAGCCCGACAAGCAAAAGGCCAAAAAATTCACGCTCAAGGTGTTCTGTACCTGCGCCTCCGTAGCCCCAAAATACTCCATGATCCCAGGAAAACTCGGGATCGACAAGTCAATCTCCATGCAGCAACCCAGCAAAGAAATCACAATCAACGTAACTAAGGATAAACGTGGCATGACGGGAAAGAAGGAAAAGAAAGTTAAGGAAAGTTTAAAAGGGCTAAGGAGCACAAGTGCCCCTTAGGATCCCCTTTCGATGGCGATTTATTAAAATATTACATATTTTAATAAATCGCCATCGAGAAGCGTATACTAAGCCCCCTCCGGATCGCTTCGCGATCGAAATCGTTCGAGGAGTACACCCGGATCGCTTTGCGATCTGTGAGGGGCTTAGTATATCCTTCCAGGTAGGCAATTTTACTAAAATGCGCTAGCATTTTATAAAATTGCCTACCTGTAGGGGATCCTAAGGGGCGCAAGCGCCCCTTGGCCCTTTAAACTCCTAATCCCCTTAACCTCCTAAATTCATCGCACCCTGTCAAGTCCCTTCCTTTTTTTACTTTTTTTACTTATTTTCGCTTGACAGCGCTTGTTATCTTGAGCTATAACACTAGTACAATGGAACACGCAGCCAAACAGCAAGCCCTCTACCGCGCCTTGTGCAGCCACAACACCCCCGAAGCGATGGAGGCGTTTTTGAAGGATCTGTGCACGCCTAGCGAGCTTAGGGCCATGAGCGAACGCTGGGACGTTGCCCAGCTTTTGCACACAGGGACGCTCTCCTATCGCCAAATTCATGCTCAAAGCGGCGCAAGCCTGGTTACCATAGCCCGTGTAGCCCGCTTCCTTAAGGATGAATCCTATGGGGGCTACCGATCTGTTTTAGATAATATATTATGAAATTACTGACCCTTCTTTTATGCCTGCTTGCCTTAGGGGCTTGTGTTTTTAAAACGAAAAAATGCAAAGGCCCGCGCGTGGCCATCCTCCAAATTGCTGAAGGGGCGGCCCTGAATGCCGCTCGCCAAGGCCTCGTGGACACCCTCGTGGCACAGGGCTTCTCGTGCCCCAAGGAACTGTGCGGCAAGGTCCCTCAACGCCGCAGCGACAGCGCTCAAAAAACCTTACTCTATGACTGCGGACAAGGAGCCCCCCCCCTCTGCGCCGCCATCGCACGCAAGTTCGTGAGCGAGCAGGTCGACGTCGTGGTCGCCATAGGCACACCAGCGGCTCAGGCTTTTTTGGGAGAAGCCGCTTGTCCGCCCATGGTGTTTCTTTCCGTAACGGAGCCAAAAACAGCTGGACTCACTGGGAAAAGCCACGTCACAGGCGTTTCGGATGCCACAAGCGCTCAAGCCCAATTGGAGTACTTCAAAAGCATAAAGCCGGAGCTCAAAACGCTAGGAATGATCAGCAATCCATCGGAAATCAATAGCAGCATCGCCGTACAGGAAACCCAGGAGGCTGCCAAGGCACTGGGCATCACCATCAAAGTGGCCAATGCCAGCAAGGTTTCCGAAGTTGCTGGAGCCGCCCAAGCCCTGGCTGGCGATTGCCAAGCCCTTTTTGTTAACAACGACAACACCGCGCTGGCAGCCCTTCCAGCGGTTATTACAGCCGCCAACGCTCATAAGATCCCCGTTTTTTGCAGCGACCTGGACACCCTCGAACAGGGCGTAAGCGCAGCCCTAGGCCCCGACCAGTACGCCCTAGGCGTGCAGGCAGCCAAGCAGGTCCTCGCGATTTTAGAGGGGGTGCCTGTAGAGAGCATAATGATTGCTTATCCAGAGAAAACCCAGGGCCAAGAGCTAAGGGGCACGAGTGCCCCTTAGGATCCCCTTTCGATGGTGATTTATTAAAATATTACATATTTTAATAAATCACCATCGATAAGCATATACTAAGCTCCCCTAGATCGCTTCGCGATCGATACAAAATACACGCCTTGCACGCCACAGGGTGCGATTTATTATAAATACGTAGTATTTTAATAAATCGCACCCTATGGGGGGTCAAGGGGGCGCTAGCGCCCCCTTAATCCTAAAACCTCCTTATACACCTCTTCATAGGCCTTTGCTGGGACTTTCCAGCTGAAGTCTTGAATCATGGCGGCGTGCTGAAGCTTGGCGTAGGCCTTGGGGTGCTCGAGGTAGAGGCTGGCGGCCCACAGGAGCGTGTGCAGTAGGGAGTCGTGCGTGAGGTCGCGGAAATGAAGGCCCGTGCCGGTTTGGGTCTTGGGGTTGTAGGACTGGACGGTGTCCACAAGGCCTCCGGTTTCACGGACAATCGGCAGGGAACCGTAGCGCATGGCATAGAGCTGCGTGAGGCCACAGGGTTCAAAGCGGCTGGGCATCACAAAAAAGTTAGATCCTGCTTGCGTGATATGCACTAACTGGGGTTTATACCCAATCAACACCGCTACGCGCCCCTTATGGCGGAGGGCCAATTGGCGAAATTGCTCCTCAAGTTCGGGTTCACCGGAGCCAATCAGGACAATCTGGGCAGGAACTTTGTCTAAAAAACTATCGGCCACATCGACAAACACATCGAGGCCTTTTTGCCAAAACAAGCGGGCTATGGCTGAAAAGATAGGCACTTCCAGATTTACTTGTAAATCAAAGGCTTCCTGAAGCGCCTGCTTGCAGCGTAGCTTGCCACTGAGGTCGTGAGCCGAAAAATGAAAAGGCAGCAGGGGATCCGCCTCAGGATTGCAGGTTACAAGGTCAATCCCATTGACAATACCTGTTAAGTCAGCGGCTCTTGCGCGCAAGACGTCATCCAGCCCAAAGCCATACTCGGGGGCTTGGATCTCCTTGGCGTAGGTATGGCTCACCGTCGTAATGCGGTCCGCCATCTTCAGGCCCCCCTTGAGGAAGTTGACGGCTCCCATCGCTTCCAAATATTCCTGGACAAAAAGCCAACGCGGCAGCCCAGCAAACTCCAAAACACGCTCATGGTGCATGCCCTGATGTTGCAAATTGTGCACCGTGAGGACCGTGGCTGTCTTTTCAAGCGGCCGGCCACCTTCTTGGGTTTTGAGCATGACGGGAATGAGCGCCGTGGGCCAATCATGGGCATGGATGATCTCTGGGATCCAATCCAGGTGATAGCACAGATCTATCGTAGCACGGCACAAAAAGGCATAACGCAGGTCATTGTCTTCATGCGACCCCCAAGCCCCATCGTAGACCTCCTGACGTCCAAAGTACGCATCGTACTCAATAAAGTAAACGGCCACCTGGCTCCCAGGCAACACGGTTTCCCAAATGGGAGCCTCGTAAACGACTCCGCCTCCCAGGTAAACACGCAAGGGCTTTTCATGGCGCGTAAAGGAAGCATCCCTCGTAACGCAGCCATAAAGCGGGCACACCACGCGTACCTCATGCCCCATCGCCTCTAAGGTCTTAGGGAGCCCCCCTACCACGTCCGCTAGCCCGCCCACCTTCACGAACGGCGCCAACTCCGGTGCACTCATCAAAATTCTCATGCTTTATGGTAGTCTTTTTTAGCATAACTGCAATCTCTTTTTAAGGGCTAAGGGGCGCTTGCGCCCCTTAGGATCCCCTTTCCGATAGCGATTTATTAAAATGCTAGCGCATTTTAGATAAATCGCTATCGGGAAGCCTATACTAAGGCCTCCCAGGATTCCTTCGGAATCGCATCAATATAATTATTGGGGCTGACACCTAATAATGTTTTTTGAGAAGAGATTTTAGATCCTTGAGAAGGAGTTTTGGTGAGCCTAAATTAAAGCGCCATTCGCACTCTTTCAAGAACAAATGAAAATGAGATCGGCAAATTCCGTTGTAAGTACG
>JANYDI010000174.1 GCA_025363695.1 Opitutia bacterium | reverse complement strand
CTAGCCGATACTGCGTTGATCGCCAAGCAGCCCAAGCGAGCTCGGGGCGCCATTGCTCCCCTTTCGCCCGATTACGGCGTCTACATACGGCGGGCCTATGCTCTGCAGGCGCTCGATCGGAAGGATGCAGCGTTGTCTGCTTTTAGGCTGGCAGCAAACACCGCGGCTACAGGCCAGCAGCGCAGCAGTGCCGTAAAAGCGCAGATCAGCCTGCTTATCACCCTGGACAGAAAAGACCACATGACTGCGCCAGTTATTGAGGAACTCTCAAAAAGTAAAAAGTCCAAGGAAGCGACTGCTTGAACGTATCAGTCCACGATTTTGACAGTGTCATGGGGAAGCTCCAAACGGAGCTGGAGCTTGCCCTGGACACTGAGACTACAGGCTTGCGCTGGATGCATGACCACCGCCTGTTTAGCGTAGCCCTGGCGACTGAGTCCGAGGAGTTCTATTTCAACTTCCAATTTAGGGAAGACATACCGGTTGAGTTTGTACTGAACTCGGCCCACATGAAAAAGTTCGGGGACTTCCTCGCATCCGAGCCCAACCGCACATGGTACATGCACAATGCTAAATTTGACCTGCACATGCTTAGACGGGACAATCTATCCTTGTCTGGGCATATCCATTGCACCAAGGCTCAGGCCCGTGTGGAGCACAACGACCACCTGGCGTATAGCCTCTCAGAGTGCCTGAAGAGGATAGGAAGAGAGAAGGATGATAAGCCACTCGACTGGATTCTTGCTACGTCCTCGTGGGCGTGGTCCTACATCCCAGGAAAAAAGCAGCGACACAAAAACCTCTTCTACTACAAGGTCCCCTACGACCTTATCAGTTCCTACGCCATGCAGGACGCGAGAGGCTGCTTTGACCTTGGGCGGTGGCAGGTGCGCAGTACCACGGAGCAAGCCAAGGACTTCCCCCCTGGTGTAATGACCCCCGTTGACCTCTCCTTGGTGGAGAGGAAGTTCACCCGCACCGTCCTTGGCCTAGAGACTACGGGGGTTTTGATTGATAGGCCCTACTGCCTACGCGCCATGGCTTACGAGGAAAGCAGGGAGTACGAGGCAGGGGAGGAGTTTAAAGCTCTGACAGGGGAGACTTACGCCGCGAGCCCACTCCTCTACCGGAAGGTTTTCTCTGAGTTTAAGAACCAATGGAGGGAGACAGAGAAGGGTAACGATAGTTTTGAGAGTGACGTACTCAAGACGTTTGACTCCCCCGCTGCCAGGGCTGTCTTGACCCTTAGAGACGCCAAGTCAAAAAAAGACTTCTACAATGGGTTCCTTTACTGGACCGACCGAAAGGACATCCTTCACTCAAACATACACCAGAGTGGGACTGTCACGGGTAGAACCTCCAGCTCTGAGCCGAACCTCCAAAACCTGACGAGTGAGGAGGCAAGTTTTTGCAGGGCATGCAAGGAGTGGTTTGAGGAGTACTTAGACGTGTGCCCGGACTGTGCGGGGTCGGACATAAAGCACCCTGAGTTCATGGTCCGAAGGGCAATCATACCGAGGCCAGGGTTTGTGTTCATCCTCCCTGACTGGGACCAAATGGAGTACAAGCTCATGCTCGATTACTCCAAGGAGATGATGCTCTCCCACTTCAAGAGTAGGGGTGTTGAGTGGAGCGAGGACTTTTTTGGTGTGGCCAACAAAGTGAGAGATGGGTGGGACGTACACAGGGCTACTGCGGAGTTGATGGGGGTAAAGCGCAAGTACGCTAAAACCCTTAACTTCCTACTCCTGTATGGTGGGGGCGCTCAGAAACTTGCGGATGCCCTTAAGATAACCCTTCCAGAGGCTCAGGCCCTGAAGAGTAAATATTTCCAAGCCCTACCCTACGTCCAGCATATGATCGGTATAGTGCAGGGTTCCGCTAAGAGTAGGGGCTGGATACGGACATGGGCGGGTCGTAAACTTTCCTTCCCCGACCAAAATTTTTCCTACAAGGCCCCCAATGCTTTAATCCAAGGCGGGTGCGCAGACGTGGCAAAGATGACCATGAACAGAATAGCTGATTACCTGGAGAAGCGTAAATCAAGGATGGTGCTCTTGGTCCACGACGAGATTCCCTGCGAGATTCATGAGTCGGAAATTTCCACGGTGCCCGCTAGGATACAAGAGATCATGCAGACCACCTACCCCTACTGGCATGTCCCCTTGACTGCCGGCATGGAGTGGTCGAGCCAATCCCTAGCGGACAAGGTGAAGGGGCTACCCTCATGAAGGCTGAGACAAACTTCCGCCGTGGCAGAGTCATACCTTTTCTGAAGACCCTAAAGCGTACTGCTTTCTTCAGCGTATCGAACGTGTCTGTGCGGGGAGTCCCTGACTTCCTCGTGTGCTGCCATGGGGTGTTTGTGGGGCTTGAGTTAAAAGCCTCCAGGACTGCCAAGGTAGCGCCACTCCAAGCGCATAACTTAGGCCTGATTGGTAAAGCATTTGGGGTGCCACTTCTGGCATGCCCAGAAAACTGGGAGGAGGTTAAGCTCACCCTCTCCCACCTAAACGATAAAGGAAAAATATGATTACCTTGAAATACCCTGAGATCATGGGCCAAGCATTCTCCCAAGCCATGCAGAAAATTACCTCCACACCCACCCATGGGGACAAGGCTGCAGCCATCTACAAGCTCACCAAAAATATCCAAAACGCCAGGGACTCCATCGTCAAAGAGTACCAAAAGACCATTGTTGAGACCTTTGGGAAGCGGGACGATAAAGGCTCTCTTGTACGGCCAGACAACCAACCTATGGGCTTTGAGCCCATGGAGGATAAGCTGACTGAGCTGCAAGCGGCTCAAGATGCTTTTGACTCAAAAAGTGTGGATCTGGATGTTCCCCCCCTGTCCCTTGCAGTCTTGGCGGACGTTAGGTTGTCGGCTCAGGACCTAGAGGCCCTCAAGGGCGCGTATAGCGGGGTATATATTTCCCAGGGTGGCCCTGGCGTGCCGGAGAATGTTGCAAGTTTGCGCTGACCCCATGGTGGGGTTGGATGCAAGGGGGTCGGGGGAAACTTTCTTCACCAGTACTGGTGCTACCCGGCCCCTACCTTCTTGCGTTAGAGTCACCGGAGAATGTCCATGGAGAGGAACTACCTAACCCCTGAGCTGGAGATGCGGGCGAGACTGGAGCTTGAGCTTGCGGGGTATACGCCTGTTGGGTGCCTACACCCGCTTGATTCGGGAACGTGGGGTACTGCTTCGGAGCCTGGCTTTGTAGGTTGGCCATGTTCTGCCAAGCCGACTGCCCCAGTCCCAATGCCGCTTGGCTATCCTGGTTCATCTGCGCAGTGGCTGAGTCCACATTCATCTGGTACGGATTGGAGGCTTGGGCGAGACCCGGTGAGAGTGCCTGGTAGCCCTGGCCATCGTCATGGAACCCCCCCGCATCTTGGCCCCAGGTCCATGGGTTTTTCTGGGGGGCAGCCCCTACGTCGGGCATTGGCCCACGGGTCATGGGTGCTACTGAGAGTGGGGCAGGCCCGTTACTCACAGGTCGTCCTCATCGGGCTCGTTCGGGTCGCTGACTTTCTTATTAGCACGCTCACGAAGGTCCGCGATCGTCTTGATGGGCTTAGAGTTCGCTAACATGCCCTTGAGCGCCTTGTGCCTTCGTCCTGCGAGCTTATGCACTTTGGTGAGCTTGTCTGGATCAGCCATGATGTCGGCAGCTCGGTGGAGAGTGTCCAAGTGACCCTGCACCTCATAGTCGTCGCTACCGCCTGGGTTCATGGGGGCTTGGTCAATTCCGGGTGGCTTACTTTTTTTCATTGGCTTGGTCCTTTCGGGCTTTGATGTCAGCCATTAGTCTTGAGAGTTGCTCTGAGAGGTTGGTGTCTGAAAACTTCCTAGTAGCGTATGCGGCCGGCATGGACACACGGCCCAAGGCCCTGAGTGGGAGATCCATGAGCATGTACTTGAGTCCATGGGAAGGATCGTTGAGACCGGATGACATGGACACCATCGTCCTTTGCGCGCCAGTCCCCCCCGCTAAGTGAGCCGCCTCCCTGCCGCCTTTTTCTTGGATGAATCTTTGGGCCTTGACGGCCGCGTCCCCACCCAGTGCGCCGTAGGCGTCGTTGAGTTCAGCTACTCGGTCGCCCGCACCTTTCCCCAAGGTATCCTCGGCTGTGCGCTCAATCTGGTCTTTCAGCCCACCCGTCACTCTGCGCATGCCCTGCTCTACCCCGTGGCCCACGTTGTCCACTTGGTAAGTACCAGCCCCCGCTTGCTTCCCAAGGGAGGTCTTGAGGTCTGAGGCTCTTTGGACACCGTAGGGTTGTGCGGGTATTGCTGGGCTGCCTGGGCTTCCGGGGGTGATGACTTCCTTTTGGAAAGGGGACCCGCTCGCATCTACAATTGGAGAGTCTACTCGAGTGGACTGCGCAGCGGTCCCGGGCGTCTCTGGTACTCCGTTATGGATGTCTTGGATATGGTCTAGGCGGTC
>JANYDI010000139.1 GCA_025363695.1 Opitutia bacterium | reverse complement strand
GGATCCATTAAAACAGGTTTTAAATTTAATTGTTCACACGCCCTAAGCCCCACACAGATTCCTTCGGAATCAAAATTTTTCTAGGCGCTTTTGAACTTTCTGCTGCCCCAACAACGCCATGAGCCTATAAAAACTCAGCCCCATGTGCATGCCGGTGAGGGCAAGGCGCAGGGGTTGCAGAAAGTGGCTGGGCTCTAGGTTTTTGGATTGGGCGAGGGATTGGAGGGCTGCTTCGAGGTGCGTGGCGTCAAAGGTCTGTATTTGAGGGAGATAGGCTAGGAAGTCCTGAATGCGTGCCTTGGGGTCGCCTTTTTTGAAGACAAGCTCTCGGGATTCAGGGTTTATTATGAAATCATCACTCAGCAAGGGCCGTACGAGGTGGGGGACTTCCTCAATGGCACGTACTTTTTCTTGGGCCAAGCCTAGGACTTCCCGTAGATAGGCGGCATCGGAACAAACAAGGCCTTGAGGCTCTAACGCGGGTTTGCAGGCTTTAACAAAGGCGTCTAGCGGAAGCTCGCGCACGTATTCCCCGTTGAGGTGGGCGAGTTTTTTGTGGTCAAAATGGGCATTGTTCGGATTGATATCCGGCAAATCAAAGAGCTGGATCAGCGTTTCAATCGGGAGTTTCTCCCTGTCCTGGCCCGGAGACCAGCCCAGTAGGCACAAATAGTTACGCAGGGCTTCCGGCAAAAACCCGCGCTGGGTATATTCTTCAATCAGCGCGCCTTCATCGCGTTTACTCATCTTTCCCGGGCCTGTCGACTTAAGAATCAGCGGAATATGCGCAAAGCGCGGCAAGGTCGCCCCAAAGGCCTTAAACAACTCAAGGTGCTTGCTGGTGTTCGACAGATGATCCTCCCCCCGAATGACATGCGTGATGTTCATCGTAATATCATCCACCACATTGACAAAATGGAACACAGGCTTCCCATTGGACCGCACGACCACGAAGTCCTTTTCTTCCAGGCGTTCCACGGGGCCACGCACCAAGTCGTCAATGAGCTGAGGTTTTCCCGAAACCTTAAAGTACAGCGCGCCCTCCTGCTCGTAAAGACGTCCTGTTTGCTTCAGCCGTTCAATAAATTCTTCGTAAAGCGCCTCCCTTTGGCTCTGAAAATACGGCCCATAAGGCCCGCCCACCTCAGGCCCCTCATCCCAGTCAAGCCCCAGCCAACGCAGCCCCTTGATCAGCACTTCCAAAGACTCCTGCGTGTTACGCGCCTCATCGGTGTCCTCAATCCGCAAAATAAAGCACCCCGATGTGTGCTTCGCGTACAACCAATTAAACAAGGCCGTCCGTGCACTCCCAATGTGAAAAAACCCCGTCGGACTCGGCGCAAACCTTACTCGTACCATATCCCCGCATTCAATCTCAGCTCTAGATGGAAGTCAAGCGTAGTTTCAAGGGGGCGCTGGCGCCCCCTTGACCCCCCATTAGGGTGCGATTTATTAAAATACTACGTATTTTAGATAAATCGCACCCTATGGCGTGCAAGGCGTGTACATCGATCGCGAAGCGATCCGGAGGGTGCCTTGTATCGCCTCATCCGGTAGCGATTTATCTAAAATGCGCTAGCATTTTAATAAATCGCTACCGATAGGGGATACAAGGGGACTTGTCCCCTTGGCCCTTTACTCCCCAAAAGAAACGTGTACATCCATGAATGTCTTCCGTCGAAAACGTCCGCGCATACCCCCTCGCCAAGGCGTGAAGCCGCGGATGCTGCCCTAGGCCGGTTTCTAGAACGAGGCAGCCTCCTGGGCTCAGGAAGGCCGGCGCCTGCAGCACGAGAGTTTCCAGATCAGCTAGGCCATGGTTGGCGGCAACGAGGGCGCCCTTGGGCTCAAAGTCACGGACTTCGGGAAGGGCCTGAGTCCATTCTTGCTGCGTAAGGTAGGGCGGATTGGCGACAATGAGGTCAAAGGGCCCCTGTAGGCCTTCAAACCAGTTGCCCAAATGAAAGGTGATGCGGTTGTGTAAGTGAAAGCGCTGGGCATTTTTTTGCGCTAGGGCGACAGCCTTGGGACAATTGTCTACCGCAACCCCCTGGGCTTGCGGATAAAGCTGAGCCAGGCCCAGGGCGAGTGCGCCGGAGCCGGTGCCCAAGTCAAGGAAACGCGCCACCTTGCCTGGTAAGTGCGCAGGGATGGCCTCCAGGAGCTCCTCGGTTTCAGGTCTGGGAATGAGGACATCGGGCGTGACTTCCAGCAACAGGGAGCCAAAGGGGGCCGTGCCTAAAATATATTGCAGGGGCTCCCGACGGCAACGGCGCTCCACGAGAGCTTCTAGCTCCTGCTGTTGCGCAGGTGTCAGGCCGTCTGCCAGGCGCCAATGGGTGCTCTTGAGGACATGCTGCAGCAGCCAGTGCGCATCCGCTGCGGGTTGCGGGACGCCAGCAGCCTCAAGGCGCTTAAGGGTTTTTTGATAAACGGCGTTAATCATGGGCCTTAGGGGCATAGCCCAGCAAGCTCTTGGCTTTTGTAATCGAAAACGTGTGGTCCAAAGCCAGCTGGTGGGCCAAAAAACGCGTCATCGGTGGCTCTATAAAGCTGGGCGTGATGGCCTCAAAAAAAGCACCCCAGGCTACGGCGGCCTTGAGGCTGAGCGGCTTGGGCTGCAGGGAAAACCCAGCGGCTTCGACTTTTTGGGTAATCCAAGGCCACAGGGCCACGGGCTCCTGGTCATTGATAAAAAAAGCTTCACCGCCGCTGTAACCCTTTTGCAGCGCGTCAAGCGCGTCTAGATGCGCCCGGGCAGCATTACTCACATGCGTCATTGAGACGTGGTTGTCCCCAGGCCCAATTTGCCGCAAACGCCCCGCCTGCGCCCGGCTTAGCAAGCGCGGCAGCATATGCGGTTCCTGCGGACCCCAGATCAGATGCGGCCGTAACGCCACCGCATGGAAGCTCCCCTGCTGCTGCGCCCTAAGCACCAAAAACTCCGCATAGGCCTTCGTAAACACATAAGGCGGTGCCTTTTGCTTGAGGTCCACGTAGGGCAAAAATTCATCGCCGTCCTGGATGGCCGTTCCGTTATAGACGACACTGGGCGAGCTGGTATAAATAAAATGCGGCACCCGTGCCACCTTGGCCGCCACCAAGAGGTGCTGCGTCCCCAAAATGTTCGCCCTAAAAAAGGCCTTGTAGGGCCCCCATAGCCCCGTAAGCGCTGCCGTGTGGATGATAGCATGGGCCCCCAAGCAGCCCTGCTCCAGCGCAGGCAGCTCCGTCAGGCTTCCGCGTATCCACCGCAAATTCGGGTTCTCTGAGCCCTGCTGTGTACGGCTCAAGGCCCGGACCGTATGCCCCGCGGCCAAGAGCTGCCTGACGATCTCCTTGCCCAAAAAGCCCGTGGCTCCCGTGATGAAAATACTTGCCATAAATGTCTGGCCATTAGAGCCGAATTGTGCTATCGTAAGCAAGTTTATAGTAGGGCTAGGGAGCGCTTGGGCTAAGGAGCGCTTGCGCCCCTTAGGATCCCCTTTCCGATAGCGATTTATTAAAATGCTAACGCATTTTAGATAAATCGCTATCGGGAAGAATATACTAAGCCCCTCACAGATCGCTTCGCGATCGTTCATTTGTTCATCGAAGGTTGATCGCAAAGCGATCTGTGACGGGTCTTGTATGTCCATTGAGGAAGGCGATTTCTTTTTTATGCGTGAATAAAAAAGAAATCGCCTTCCTATGGGGATCCAAGGGGCATGCCCCTTGGCCCTTTCACTTTCAACACTTCAGGCCCTACCCACCCCTATGGAACATAGATCATTGATCCTCCGTGCTAATCGTTTTTTGGGGCCCGTGTTGGTCCAGCGGGGTCTTGTCTTGGAAGCAGACCTCGAAAAGGCCAACGAAAAGCTCCTTGAGCTGATTCAGTCGAATGCCCCGCAGGAAGCTAGCTTGCTCAAAATTCTTATCTTTCGGCTGGGCGTCCTGGATGAATCCAAGCTCATTGCGGATGTGCTCGAAAAGGAGCAAATCGGCCTAGTCGATCTGTCGCATTACGAAAAGGCGCCCATCCTTGAGTTTGACCTAGACCTGGACCTCTGCCAGGCAACCTGGACGCTCCCCTATGCCAAGATTGATGACTTCTTTTTTGTTGCCACGACCTATTACCTCAGCGCCCCTGTGCGCGAGCATTGGCAAACGCTGCTGGGAGCTAACATTCTTTGGTATGCCACGGACATGAAGGGCATGATTGCGGCTCTGGAGGAGGTGTTTTCCTTTGCCGGCAAAAAGTAACGGGGGCCTTTAGACGTGTATACGGCGGAATGGAAGTGTCTCACGCACCGTAGTACGCTGCGCACTTCACTTGCTGCATGGAGGGGTTTGTTCACGTTTGATGCTGCGTCAGAGAAGCGACTCACGCACTATAGTGCGCTACGCACTTCTCTTCCTTGCCTGAAACGCGAACAAACCCCTCCATGCAGCAAGGTTTAATAAGTAGCCTAGGTTCTGTGAAGGAAATTTTTTTGTAATAGAGCTTTTGCATAACCTCATTGGGCGTGCGACCAATACTTGTCCATTTAAAACGCACTTAAGGAGGCCTGAAGGGCCGGCAGATGGATAGCCCAGGGCGTAAGCCCTGGGTTTACAGGTGAAAACAATTTTGAGCCCTACAGGGGCGACACTCCTATTGACCTTCTGAGTGCCGCCCCTACAGGGCTCTGGTTTTTTTCATCCAAAACCCAGGGCTTACGCCCTGGGCTATCCATCTGCCGGCCCTTCAGGCCTCCTTATATGTGGTTTGAATAAATAGTTATATTATTAATTGATGACACGCCCTAATTTGGCTCAGATGATTTTTTCTTCACAGAACCTAGTACACCTTCCCGATGGGCAATTTTACTAAAATGCGCCAGCATTTTATAAAATTGCCCATCGGAAAGGGGATCCTAAGGGGAGCGAGCTCCCCTTAGCCCTTCCTACAACTTCCACAACGTCACCCAAAGCAACTTGAGTAAAATCCAGCCATTGCTGAAGTAGGCGATGTTGGTCTTTCCGTAAATACGGTCCTTGTAGCGTACGGGGAGGTCGCGGATTTTCAAAGGGATGCGAGCGGCGCCCATCAGGAGGGTAAAATCGCCAAACGGATCGAGATTCCCAAAGTAAGGGCTTTCGTGTAAAATGCGTTCGTAGTCACGCTTGAGGAGCATTTTGGTACCACACAGGCTATCCTTAATGGGCTGGCGTAAGACGAAGGACAGCAGAAAGGCAAAGGCCTTATTGACCAACATGTTTAAGAACGGCATGGCCTTAGACTCCATGGGATAGACGAGGCGGCTGCCATTGACCATTTCAGCACTACCACTGGCGATGGCGTTAAAAAATTGCCTCAGGACTTCGGGCGGGACGGTCATGTCGCCATCGTGGATGACCAGGACATCGCCTTGGGCCTGCGCAAAGCCAAAGGCAACGGCATCCCACTTGCCCGTCCCGGGTTGCTGATAACAACGCACTTTGAGAGGTCCTTGATAGGATTTTGTCAGGGCTTGAACAACCTCCCAGGTATTATCCTTGCTACCGCCTTCAACAAAAATGACCTCTGTGCCCTTGTCCAAGGCAGGAATTTTATCCAAAGCTCCACAGATACTGCCAGCTTCGTTACACGTAGGGATAATTACGGAGCAGCTAATAGGGCTTTTTAATACGGGTTTTGCCCTGGGTTTTGCGATAATAAATACAGAAGCAGCCAAATGCCCCAACAAGGGAAGCCGCACAAGCACGCGGTTAAAGAGGGGCTCCAATAACGGAATATCAAAAGGCAAGAGCTGTTCCCCGCGTTTTTGGATGACCTCCCAGCCGCTGAGCTCCAGTAAATTGCATAAATCCTGCATCGAAAGCCAATTACTCGGGGCCTGTTTTAGGCAAAAGCCTAGACGCTCTCCCATCGCCAAAACAGGCAACCACACGGTGTTGAGCGAGGTCAGGTACAAGCGCGTACTGGGCGTAGAAGCTTGCAGCAGGTTTTCAAAGCACAGTCCAATATCACTCAAGTATCCGGTAAGGTAATTTAAAATAATAATGTCAAAGGGCTCCTTGTGTCCCGCGCTATGCAGGTCTCCTACCTCAAACTCACACCCACGCGGATGCTTCCGAGCCCGCTCAATTACCTTTGCGCTGATGTCCACGCCCAAGCCACGTTTGGGCTTAAGGCCCTTGAGCAACTGACCCTCGTGGCAACCCCATTCCAGCACGTTCAGCCCCGCAGGAATGTACCGCTGATGCAGCCTCAACAGCTGCCGATGAAAGCCCTTTTGCCAAGAGCGCGAGCGCTTGTCGTGGTCAGCTGCCCAATTAAAGTAACCTGCGTAGTCGAAGTCCATAGGGGAAGGAGCATTACAGAGGATGCAGGGGAGTACAAGATTATTAAAGGGTGGTTTGAGGGGCGCATTGGGGTTTGATGCTTCGGAATGGAAGTGACTTACGCACCGTAGTGCGCTACGCACTTCCCTTCCTTGCCTGAAGCCCCAATGCACCCCTCAAACCAGCTCGAAGCAATTCATAAAATACTCTTCGATCGCGAAGCGATCTGTGGGGGTCTTAGTATAGGCTTCCCGATAGCGATTTATTACAAATACGCAGTATTTTAATAAATCGCTATCGGAAGGGGATCCTAAGGGGCACGAGTGCCCCTTGGCCCTTTATAACTTTCAGCAACCAACCCCCAAGCCTCCCTAAAACTTTTTTATTGAGTATGACTCAGCTCCTTGCTAGAAGGCCCTAGTGGATAAAGACATCATAGTAGCGCGGGCGACGCCGCAGGGTACGGCGGCCTTGGCGGTGATCCGGGTGAGTGGCGAGAGCCTGGGAAGCCTAGGCCTGTTTGAGCACGCTCCGTTGAAAGTCGCGCGCAGGGCCTATGTGCGGACCTATCGGGGACTCGCGGGGCAGGTGCTCGACGAGGTACTGGTGCTGCGTTATGAACATGGGGCCTCGTATACGGGGGAGGCGATGCTGGAGATCAACACGCATGGGAATCCCCATTGCGTGCAGGCGATCGTGGCCGACCTGCAAGCTCGCGGAGCGCGGATGGCACAGCCGGGGGAGTTTACCAAGCGGGCCTTCTTGAACGGTCGCATGGACTTAAGCCAGGCTGAGGCGGTGGCGCATATGATCCATGCTCGGAGCGAAAAGGCGCTTGCCTTGGCGCATAAGCAACTTAAGGGCGCTTTGGGCAATAAAATCCATGCGCTGAGCCAGGAACTCATTGGCGTACTGGCGCAACTGGAGGCCCATATTGATTTTTCCGAGGAAGACCTGCCTGCGGCCAGCCTGGCACACTGGGATGCTGCGCTGGAGGGGCTGCTGAGGCAAATCGATGCGCTTTTGAGCAACAGGACCTATACGCAGCGCCTTTACGAGGGGCTCAAACTCGTCATCATTGGAGACCCAAACGCCGGGAAAAGCAGCCTGCTCAATGCACTCCTAGGGGAGGACAGAGCTTTGGTGAGCCACGAACCGGGCACGACGCGGGACTTCATCAAGGAAAGCTGGCTGCTGGGGGATTATCCTGTACAGCTCATCGACACCGCGGGCCTTCGTGAAGCTGCTGAGGGCCTTGAAGCCCAAGGCATAGCAAAAACGCTGGCGCTGATTCCGCAGGCGGATCTTTTTTTGCTGGCGATAGACGGCTCTCGGGAGGTCCCTGAGTTGCCCCAAGCCTTGCAGGAAAGCCTCCATGCGGGCAACACGCTATTGGTGGAAACCAAAAGCGACCTGCCAAAGCTGCAGGAGCTACACACTTTTTTGCCGCATATTCGGCATGTGTCGGTGTCTGCGCTGAAAGGCCTTGGGCTAGCGACGCTCAAGGCTGCCTTGCTAGCGCTATTGGACACGCAGAACCCTGGAGAGGACGTCATTGCCGTGCATCAGCGGCATGCTCAGGCGCTTGAAGGCGCTAAAAAATGCCTTATGGAAGCACGCAAGCAACTCAAGGCCCAGGCGTTTTTGGAGCTGGTCAGCAGCGATGTCCGCCTAGCGCTTGAGTTTTTGGGAGAAATCGTCGGCAAAGTGGACAATGAAGCCGTCCTGGATGTCCTGTTTAACACCTTTTGCATAGGAAAATGAAAACGCCTTTACTTTTTGGGAAAGACCACCCTTACGATGTCATCGTGTGCGGTGGCGGACACGCTGGGTGTGAGGCCGCTTTGGCGGCAGCACGCATGGGCTGCGCAACGCTTTTGCTCAGCGGTAACTTAGATACCCTGGGGCAAATGAGCTGCAACCCTGCCATTGGCGGGGAAGCCAAGGGCCACATGGTCCGTGAAATGGATGCCTTGGGCGGGGAAATGGCGCTCAATGCGGACCTAACCGCCATTCAGTTCCGCTTGCTCAATGCCTCGCGTGGACCTGCGGTGCATTCTCCACGCGTGCAATCGGACAAAAAAGCCTATCAGCTGCGCATGAAGCATACGCTCGAGCTGCAGCCTGGGCTCAAGCTTTTCCAGGCCACCGTCGAACGCCTCATTATTGCCGCAGACGCCATTGTCGGCGTGGGCACGCAGCTAGGTATTGAGTTTTACTCCCAAACGGTCATCCTCACCACGGGAACCTTTCTGCGAGCCCTCCTGCATGTGGGCCAAAACCAATCCGAAGGCGGCCGCATGGGCGACATGAGTGCCAAGGGCCTGTCGGCCAGCCTGCAACAAGTCGGCATCGAACTGGGGCGTCTTAAGACCGGAACCCCCTGTCGTTTATCCGGCCGCAGCCTCGATTTCAGCCAGTTACTAGAACAAAAAGGCGACGCGCAGCCCACGCGCTTTGCCTTTTATGACACCCGCCCGCAGGAGGCATTGTTCCACGTGGAACATTCCCATTGCCAGCAAAAACGCCTGGGCTGGCCGCCGCACGAAAACCAGGTGTCTTGCTGGAGTACCCATACTACGGAGGCGACTCAAGCGCTCATAGAGAAAAATCGGCACCGTTCGCCGCTATATCAAGGGCAAATCACCGGAACGGGCCCCCGCTATTGCCCTAGTATTGAGGAAAAATACGCCCGCTTTAATGAAAAAAGCGAACACCGCCTCTTTTTAGAGCCCGAAGGCCGCAACACCGACGAATGGTACATCAATGGCCTGTCCACAAGCCTGCCCTTCGATGTGCAAGCAGAACTACTGCTCACAATCCCCGGCCTCGAACACGCCCAGATCACCCGCCCAGCGTATGCCGTGGAGTACGATTTTGCCCCGCCTACGCAGCTCTATGCCTCGCTAGAGTCCAAGAAAGTCCAAAACCTCTTTTTTGCAGGGCAAATCAATGGCACCACGGGCTATGCCGAAGCCGGCGCCCAAGGCCTGATGGCGGGCATCAATGCCGCCCTAAAGGCGCGCGGAGAAGCACCCTGCATCCTTAAACGCCATGACGCCTACATCGGCGTGCTCATTGACGACCTCGTCACCAAGGGCACGCGTGAACCTTACCGCATGTTCACTAGCCGAGCCGAACACCGCCTCTTACTCAATCACGGCAGTGCGCAGTTTCGCCTTTATGAACACGCCCAACGGCTTGGGCTGGTCCCCAAAAACCGCCTGGCCCTCATGCAACAACACGTAGCCGACATCCATACCTGGCGCGAATATTTTGAGCACACCCCGAGCCCCCAGCACTCCCTGGCCCTGAGCATCCGGCAAGGACAGCTGCCCAGCTTGCCTGAAGCCTTTTTAGCGCTTCCTGCGGAAACGCAAAGCGAAACGCTGTACCAAGTCACCTACAAAGGCTACCGCGAACGCGAAGAACGCCACTTGCGCAAGTTTGAGCACCTCGATGCCATCAAGGTGCCTCAGCATTTTGATTTCTCAAAGCTCCCAAGCCTAAGCAGCGAAAGCCGTCAAAAGCTCAGCGCCATTGCGCCCTCAAGCCTCGGCCAGGCCAGCCGAATCAGCGGCATCACCCCAGCCGACATCAGCGTGCTTATGATTTATTTGCAGAGGACGAAGGAAGTGGACCCGCGTACAAGGGCGCTTCCCTCCCAGTCAACGTAACCCGCATCGTTCCCACATGCGGCGGCGGGAACACCGTCACCGACTCAAGGCAGGTCCACTCGCCTCTCATCGCTGGCCTCAGCGACGTATGAAACTTCGTGTTTCCATTCTTGGACCTTGGAAGATTCGCATTGATCACGATCCCAGAAACCCCCTCAGGTAGCTCCTTAACCGGAACACGCCTCGCATCCACAAAATACAACTCAAAAACATTCCCCACCAAGCGCAAGTTAATCTTCAGCTTGTCATCAAAGGCGAAATCAATCCCGCCTTTATCCAGCGGCTTCACAGCCGCTTGCGCAGGCATCGCAGCCGCCTTAGGCTCAACGGTCGGCGCCGCGGCATGGGCAGGGCTCATCAGGGAGATCAAACTCAGGGTAGTCGCTAAGTAACGCATAATGCGTTATTGTAACCTATAATGGATCGCGATGTCCAGTGTTTTTTTTAAAGGGCCGAGGGGGCGCTCGCGCCCCTAAAGCTTGGTTTTAGCGGGGCCTTTTGAGTTTATACGGCGTCAGGGAAGTGACTCACGCACCTAAAGTGCG
>JANYDI010000126.1 GCA_025363695.1 Opitutia bacterium | reverse complement strand
GGCCGGCAGATCGTAGCCCAGGGCGTAAGCCCTGGGTCCGGGATGAAAAACAAACCAGAGCCCTGTAAGGGCGGCACTCGGAAAATTCCAGAAAGTGTGAGTGTCGCCCCTGTAGGGCTCAAAATCTTTTTTTACCCTAACCCAGGGCTCACGCCCTGGGCTATCCATGTGCCGCCCCTACAGGGCTCCTTAAGTGTGGTTTGATCAATGACTTAGATTAGACTTAGGGCGTGTCATCAATTAAGCTTAAAACCTGTTTTAATGGATCCGTTAGGATTGATAAATAATTATTTTAAAAAAAACCACAAAATGAGAGCCCTGAAGGGGCGAATGATAGATAGCCCAGGGCGTAAGCCCTGGGTTTACGGTGAAAAACAAACCAGAGCCCTGTAAGGGCGGCACTAAAACGTGAATACAAGTGTCACCCCTGTAGGGCTCAAGATCTTTTTTCTATGCCAAACCCAGGGCTAAAGCCCTGGGCTGACAAGCATTCGCCCCTGCAGGGCTCTCATTTTGTGGTTTTTTTTTAAATGATTGTTTATCAACCCTAACGGATCCCTCAAAACAGGTTTTAAATTTAATTGATCACACGCCCTAATGAATCGCCCCTGTAGGGCTCTAAATCTTTTTTCAATGCCAAACCCAGGGCTAAAGCCCTGGGCTGACAAGTATTCGCCCCTGCAGGGCTCTCATTTTGTGGTTTTAATAAATAATTATATTGCTTTGATCGCTTCGCGATCTGTGGGGTGCCTTGTATTGCCTCATCCGGTAGCGATTTACTTAAAATGCGTTAGCATTTTAATAAATCGCTACCGATAGGGGATCCAAGGGGCGCAAGCGCCCCTTGGCCCTTTCCCTTAACGACTTCCTACTGAACGGTTTTGTCGGTGACCCTGTTAGACTCTTGTTGAGTCCGGCGGCGCTGGAGGTTGCTGCGTTTTTCGATGGCCTTCATTTTTTGCGTCATCTTGCGGTAATCGCTGGAATTGCTATCGATGCAGGCCTTATGCAGCTCTATCCTGGCATTGAGTTCCTCGCTTGCACGAGATTCTTCCTCCTGCTGAAGAGCCTTCATTTTTTGAAGGGTTTGCTCGGGCAGCGTATAGCCAGGCAAATCACTGGGCTTTATGCCCATTTCATACATGACGCGTGGATCGGTCGTTTCTTCGTAGCTGGTGCCATCGGGGTTGAGGGCACGTGCCGTGATAAAGATAATGATATTCCTATCGGTGTTATTATTATCGCGTGATTTAAAAAGCAAGTCTCCAATTATGGGAATATTTCCTAGAATAGGAACGCTTTGTTTATTTTTCTTATTTGTTTTCTGAACAAGACCCCCTATAGCAACCGTATAACCATCCTTTAAAGTGACAACACTTTCAGTCCGAATGGATTCAATTTCGGGAATGGTTGCATTCGTAGAAAAAGCAATAGGAGCACCTTTATTGCTCACTTCAGGCTTGATAGACATCGTAATAAAACCAGCAGTATTGACGTGAGGCTCTACTTTTAAAATAGTCCCTAGATCCAGATAATTAAATCCAGATACTTCATAAGCGCCACGCTGCTCATTGTAGGTGTAGTTGGGAATAGGGGTACGCGTGCCTACGGATATGGACGCTGGCGTATTATTCAAGGTCACCACCGTAGGGTTGTTAATGATCTTTGATTTTCCGTCCGTGCTGAGCATATTTAAGGTAGCCTGAAAGGTGTCCAAAGAAAAGATAGCCGTATCGGTAAAGATGGTCTGCAGGTTGGTCCCTGGATTTTGTAAGGCTACAGGCTGCTCAGCATTTCTAATGTAAGTATTGGTACGCGCTGCGCTTCTTTGAGGCTTCGTAGCACTCCCAGTAATAACGGGCGAATAACTCATCCCTAACTTGAATACATCGGTATTGGTTGTGTCGATAAACTTGGACTCTATCATGACCTGAGGCTCGGGCTGATCCAGCTTTTTAATAATAGTATAAATGCTGTTCAGCCTCGAAGGCCGCTCGGTGATAATGAGCGCATTGGCACGCTTATCGATCTGAAGCTTTCCGCCCCGTGTTTCATCGACCAAAGAGGCAATGGACACTTTTAACTCTTCCGCCTTACCGTGATTCAGAATAAAAACAGACGTATCGGTAGGCTCGGTCATGACTTCTTCGCGGCTTTTTATTTTTACGATGTTGCCGTCCTCAACGCGCTTAAAGTGTGCGGATTCTAGAACCACATCGAAGACCTGGCGCCAAGTCACGTTGTTGAGCTTTACGGAAATATTGCCGACCAGCGCATCGGGGATGACCAGATTTAAGCCATAAATATCAGCCACATTTCTTAAAATCCCGCGAATGGTGGTATCGGAATAATCGACTGAAATCGTATCCTGTTCGCCCTTGGTGACAACGGGCCCGGTATCTTTCTTGAAAATGGCCTCCAAGTCCCCCTGCCCTGCTGCGGCTGTTTGAGACGAAAAAGGATCAGGAGCTCCGGGAGCAGCTGCGACGGCGACGGCGGGCTGCGCAGCGGGAGCAGCATTTGCGGGAACGGGAGCAGCGGGGGCCACAATAGCCGGACTAGCTGCGGGTGTTTCCTGAAATACGATCGCTTCGCTATCCGGGGCTGGAGGTACAGGAGCTGGCGGCGTTGCTGCTGCTACTACAGGGGCTGGCGTAGCAGGGGCTGCAAGGGGCGCAGCGGCGACGCTTACCTCGGGCATAGTCGAAACGGGTAAATCCACCTTCGGAAGCTCCGCAGGCGCCTCCACCTGCAGGCCAGCATCGCCAAAAACCATCAGCTCATCGGGCAAATTGACAGACCAATCCTGCTGACTGGCAAAATCTTCCGACAAGGAACGATGGGCTTGCACATCAGCAGCGACAGCAACCCCTTCGAGCTGCGCATGCTCAGCGCCATGTCCTGCCGAAAGAGGGTCTTGATTCTGCGCCTCCTCAAGGTCAAAGGCCGCCAAGATGGACGCTGCATAGGCATCGAAACTAGCATCGTGGCCCATGAGCGCCAACACCTCTGGATCCTCGTACGCGACAAAATCGAGATCCTCTTGCTCATCCTGCAGGGCAGCCCCAAGGTCTACGTCTTGGGTCTGCTGCGATGAAACATCCAGAAGGCCCTCATCCGCATCGAGTCTTGCAATGAGACAAGCGCAAGCAAAGCAAAACAGCTTAAATAAGCGATTTTTTGTAGGAGTAGACATAGGTGGTAGATGGGGTTGAATTAAATGCTAGAAGCAATATCCTTGCCAAAGTAACAACTAATGAACGCTATGGTTTTTCGTTGCCTCAGGCTGCTTAGGTTTCGTAGCTTCAGGTTGCTGTATCAGTTCTTCCAGCTCTGCATCATGGCGCTTAAATTTGTAAGATTTTTGCGTCACTTCCGAAAGCTGTATGGGATAAACGGTGTTTTTAATGCGAAATTTAAAAATATCTCCTTGCTTAAGGGTATCGCCGTTGGGGAAAACGAGCATCCTGGCATCACTACGAATCACGACCCCTGAAGGCCTCAGTTTATAAAGCGCACACTGGATCACTTCAAAATCGTCATACACTTCATCTCCGGTCAGAGGAACCGTTGGATCGTTGCTTTCTTTTTTGCGATCCAAATCAAAGGGATCCTGTGTGTTCGCGATCACTTTCTCTAAGTCCTTATCTGAGAGATCTAAATATTTCTGAAAACCATCCAATAATTGCTTTCTTTCAGACTTACGTATCACAGATAATGGATTATTGTTCGTGTCTAAGCAATACAATAAAGAAGTGATGCCTAAAAAAAATATCAAAAATAACCTCATAGCACATCCTTGCGTCCCAAGACGCTAATTACAGCCGTAACGACCAAGTTGCCCTTGCTTGTAGCGGCTCCATTGCCCACGGTCAGCTGATTAATACGCGCAAAACACTGACCCGACCTTACTAAATATAAAAAAGAGATGACTTCCGTTATTTTACCTGAAAAAGCAATATTGAAATTGATAATGGAATAAAAACCAACGCCATCCACGGAAATACTCGCCACTTCGGTAAGATTCTGCTCCAGGCTCGTGATTTTGACCTTTGCGCTATCCTGAATATTATAAAAATAACGAAGATTTAAGGCATTATCAGCGCGGATCATAAGGCGATTTTCAATGGCCTGAATCATAGCATTCAGCCGAGCCCCATCCTCCGCCAGCTTGTCCGCTTCCTGAGCATTCGCCTGCATCAGTTCAAGCTCGGACTTCAACAAGGCGCCTTCCTTCGCTTTTTGAAAAGATACATCGCGCTGCAAAAACATGTAGCCCAAAACGCCTAGCGAAAGCAAAAACAGCAGCAGCGCCAGCGGGTTTTCTTTAATCTTTTTTAAAACAGGATTCATTTATCAAGCTTAAGATTGATGCTTATGGAAAAGCTTACCAACTGACTGTTTTCGGTACGATCTTTGGGAACCACCGAAATGGCCTCTATGTAACGGCCAAAAATTGACATCGACTTGAGCAAGCGCTTGTAATCGTCCAGCAGAACAAGCGCCTCCTGAGCGCTTCCCTTGACGGCGCCTGAAATCATGATGATCACTCGAGGCACGCGCTCTTGCGACTTTTGAGCTTGCGTTTGCTGCGCATAGCCACCCCTGGCAGCACCGCCATCCACCTCATTTTTAAATACGTAGGAAAGTGTCTCAAAATTGAGCTCCTCAGGACAGTCGCGAGCCAAGTCTTCCAATAAACTCGCCAAAAACAAATCGTAGGCGTAAAAGGCAGAAAACTCCTTGAGCGCCTTGACCCGCTCCTTAAACTGAGCACTCGCAACCAGGCTTTCTTTGTTGGATTTGGACAAAACGTTGATTTGCGTCTGCAACGAAACCACTTCGTCGACTTGCTCAGACAAAACCATATAATGATGCATGAAAACAACGGCCACCACGAGGAAAAATATCAACGAAAGGGCGTTTAGAACAAAGTTTGTCCGTATAAACTTTATATCCGGCAAGGCCTGCGTGATCCTAAAGTCGAAATACCAAGAGCTGGGCTGTCCGCGCTTAATCATATTTTTGAGTGTGCATCAGGCCTATAAGCCCCAGCATGGCGTTATCCATCTTTGCGCTACTTGCTTTTTCTGAAAAACGAATATCACAAGCCCCCAACCAGGCCGAATAGTTGATCTCCAATGACTTTGTGTCCAGGCTTTGCCCCAAAACAGCAGGCACCCAACGCAGGCTTTCGGGCAGCAAACTGGCAAAGATGTACCCGATGGACTGCCCGGTTTGCGCCTCGTAATACGTAGAGCAGCCCTGCGCCTCCTTAATAAAATCCCGAAGCAACTCTGCGCCGACTTCGGAAAAATCAAAAGCATTTGAAAATACGAGGTTTTCAACCAAATCCGGGCTCTCAAACCCCAGCTGCTGCATCAGCGGCGTATAAAGGCTTTCGATGCCCAAGGCCAGGCGTCGAGAAAACTGTATTCCGTTGTGCAAGACAAACAGCAAGGTGCTCTTGAGTCCAATTTCGATAAACAAAAGCGGCTGGTCGCAATGCTCATGCTCACAGTATTGCGTCAGCGCAGCAATGGCCGTAAGAGTGCCCAATTGCAGGCTCAGGGGATAAATTCCCTGCCCCAACAAGGCCTCTTGCTGGGCCAAAATGTCTTCCTCCTTGGCGCCAAAAAACAGGGCATGGCTGAGCTTTTCCTTGCCTACGACAAGCGGCAGCCCTGTATTGGCCGCAGCCAGAGCCACGCGGTAGACCTTGGGATCCATTTGGTATTCATTGGTGGCGACTTTATTAAAATACGCTGCCGTTTCAACGACCCCAGCTGACGGCATTTTATGGCGCTGAAAAACCCTGCTTTCAGGATAAACACTGCAATGCGCCTGCACGTATTGCCCATGAGCAAAGCCGCCGATATGATCAATGGCCTTTTTGACCACATGCGGGTCCTTCGTCGATACGGCCTCCAGGGCTTCAATTTCCAAGCGTTTACCGTTGTAGTTGGCCCGAGCCAGGCACACCTTGTGCTTGGATGCATCGACAAAAAAATACTTCTCTTTAGGGCCAAACATGTTATCAAGAACCCATCATCATGTAGTATAAACCCCCCGATTTCAAGCTTTTTTTGTAGTTAAGGGCCAAGGGGAGCTAGCTCCCCTTGGATCCCCTTTCCGATGGGGGATTTTCTAAAATGCTAGCGCATTTTAGGAAAATCCCCCATCGGGATAGGGTGATACAAGGCGCCATCCTGATCGCTTCGCGATCGTGGGGGTGCTTAGTATATGCTTATCGATAGCGATTTATCTAAAATGCGTTAGCATTTTAATAAATCGCTATCGAAAGGGGATCCTAAGGGGCACGAGTGCCCCTTGGCCCTTTTAAGAGCTTGCTCCCCTTGGCCCTTTTTCTTCATCCTTTATTTTATGGAAACACAAATTTTTTGGCAAAAGCCTACACATTTGGAAGGCGAATACGTCGTCGTCCAAGACCCACTAGCGGCGCAACACACGCCTAAGGGGATTCTTTCTGGCGCAAAAGGGATCATCACGCTGCAGGCCCATGGTGAGGAGGTCAAGAGCCTTGCGCATGCTGCCGATTTGTATACGCAACTGGCGCGCATCGGCCTTAAGCGCGAGGGCTGCCTCCTGGGCGTGGGTGGCGGAACACTAGGGGACCTCGTAGGCTTTGTCGCAGCTACGTGGTTACGGGGAGTGCGCTATGCGTTGATGCCCACGACTTTACTGGCGATGGTTGATAGCAGTATCGGTGGCAAGACTGCTGTGAACCTGCCCGAAGGTAAAAACCTCGTAGGGGCTTTCCATAAGCCCTGGGCTGTATTTATCGATACAGACACCCTGGGCACCCTACCCCATCGTGCTTTTGCGGCTGGAATGGCGGAAGCCATCAAGCTCAGCCTCATCCGCGAAGAAAGCTTTTTGTGCTTTCTGGAAAAAAACAGCCCTTTCCATGCAAGGCATCCAGAACTCCTCGCACTGATCCGTTCTTGCGTCGAAACCAAAACCGCGATCACTACTCTGGACCCGCTAGAAAAACTTCCAGCCAGCCCAAACAGTCGTAAAGCCCTTGGTTTCGGCCACGCCATTGCCCACGCCATCGAACACGCCAACGCCTACCATTACTACCTCCACGGGGAAGCCGTAGCGATCGGTCTGTGCAGCACCCTGGAGGCCATCATCGCTGATGCTAAACACCCAGAAGCGGCATTACTTGCGGCCTGGGCAAGGAAGGAGCCTACGGCTGCCTTGGAGCGGGTAAGGGCTTTACTGCGGACGACGGGCTTGCCGGTGGTGTTGGATTGAGGAAGGGACGGGACGAAAAGCCCCCGGCGCTGGTGGGAGCGCCGAGGGGTGGGAATTGTGAAGGAAAGTTTAGTTCAGGGCGATGGAAATATCCACCGACATAACTACAGAAGCCTTGATATCAGCATCCGTTCCGATTCCGGAAATCGCATTACTGGAAACACCTACATTGACATCAGCTGTTCCCTTACGAGTCGTCTTGTCGTAGGAGGTAATCGTAAACGTAAACCTACGATAGCCAGCATTAGCAGCATCGAGAGAGGACTCAGGGTGGTCAGATGCATCCATGGTATTCGCAGCACTTGTGGATAGTGCCCCTGCATAGGTCACTGCCGCCGCACTACTACCTATACCTACGTCACCAGGAAGACTGAGAACGACCTGCTTTTTGGCTAGATTCGTTGAAAGCGCAATACCCGAAGTACCCAACTGAGCACTCGTCAAAGTGCCACCAGCGGTCGAATCAGCGCTAGCAGTGATCAGAAAAGCCCCATCGGCAGTGTATTTAGAGTAAAACAAGCCATCGAACTTCAAAGAAGTCAACTTTGTCTGATCCGCCTTACTGACAATAAATAAAATGGCTTTCGAAGCAGGAATTTCACCTGTAAACTCCCCATCCTTAGCATTGAATATATTATGATCGTTGTGCGGCTTAGGAATCAACACACCCGCTGGAGTGGCAGCAGCTGTGACTTCTGCATTCGTCGTAGCCCTCACTAGTGAACCAGGTAACGGTCCAGAAATACGCGCCGTTGTCACAAACTTGAACTCCTTCTCCAGGGTCGTCAAGTCACTCAGGAAATCCGCGAAGAAATCCGCAGCCGGAGGCACAGTCTTCTTCTCAGAAGCATCCTCTTCATCCTGCTTAACAGCAGGCGCTGCAGCCTTTTTGTTGTTACTACTGCCTCCGTTGCAACCTACAACGAGGACGGCAGACAAGGCGATAAGAAAGTAATTGAGTAATTTTTTCATAATAGGTGTGATTGAAATTCAGAGAACGAAGTAACAGGGAGGCCAGCCGAAGAGCCTCCCTGCTTATTATTTATAGTATCACGTATTTAGGCTAATCTTAGCTTACCCAGCATTGCTGATGGAAATAGAATTTCCAGGAATTGTAATCGTATTACTACCAGCAGTAAACTGGATATCACAAACACCACTCCGATTCGTAGCATCGCCAGAAAGCTTTTGGCTAAAAATAAACTTAAAGACGCGCTTAGTGATATTCCCAGAAGCAGTAGGAAGATTAAGACCAGTCCCGGGGTGGGTGGTATAGAGACCAACAATCGAACCTTTACCAAAATTTTGCGGCGTAGAAACCGTCAGCGAAGGAATAGCAGGAGCGGCTGAATCATCAATTGCAACAGTGAAATCGGCAAGATTCACAGCAGGAACAATAACCGCAGAAGTAGTGGTAGCAGGATAGACGCCAACATTACCAAAAGCGAGCCCATTCAGAAAACCTGAACCACCACTAAGCTGGAAAGAAGCCAAAACAGTAGGGCTCTTAAGCTGAATAGCAATAACAGAGTTCTTCTCAAACAAGGACACCGTCTCGTCCGCGAGGATAGCAGCGGCTGAAATACCCGCCATCGCACCAGGATCACTAGGAGACGTGTAAGAAATAGTAGCACTCCCAGTAGTAAGTCCAGCGAGTCGGGCAGGATCCCCAATTACTTGAAGCGCACTAACCCCAAGCGTATTAGCACCAGCCGCACTAAGCAAATTCTGGGCTAAGGTAACTTTCAGCGTCTTACCAGCATTCAACAAAGCAAAGAAGTCCGTGAAATCCGGATTGCCAGTCACGTCACCCGTGTTCGTACCGTCCGTCTTCGTCGCGTCCGTCTTCGTCGCCGCAGCACTACTGCTCTTCGTACCACCATTACAAGCTGGCAGCAGGGAGGCTGCAAGCGCAATTAAAATAAGATTCAAGAATTTGTTTTTCATAGTGTTTTATGGATTGAGATGTGTTAAGCTTCGTTCTTTTAGATTAGAAAACAAGAACTGTATAAAAGGAATTGCAAAAAAAAAGCAGTAAGTCAAGCGATTTTTTTGAGAAAGGTTCATTTTTATGTTCAGGTTTCGCCTAAAAGGCCGTATTATAGGGGTTTGGCGGGAAATAAAGAAAACTACAAGCACGCGCCCACGTGAGGCGTTTTTGGAGCAAGCAGCGTGAACTGCCCTGTATTTCTCGGCATTTGTTGAGGTTAGCGGATTTTATTTAAAAAACCAAGCAAAAACGCTTTAGAACAGAAAAAATAATGCACAGGGCTGCTTTTTATATGCTTGCCTTTGCTGAGGCGTTACTTAGGATGGGAATTTTGTTATCTATTTATATAAATCATGGACACTCCTCATAGCTCCTCTGTTTTTTCGCAACGCCTTAAGCGTTTTGTACTCCTAAGCCTGGGCCTCCTATTGGCTATCGGCTTGGGGTTTATGCTTAAAGCCTATGCCCACGAGCTCAAGGGTTTTGCGCAGCCGATTTTAAATAAATGCCTAAGTCTGCTTAAGCAACTCCCCCCCTGGGGGCTCTTGCTGGCCCTGGCTTTGTTGCCGCTAATGGCCTTTCCGATAAGTCCGTTATATGTGGCCACAGGCCTGCGTTGTGAGGCGCTCGAAGCCGCCACCGTCCTGGGCCTCGGACTGGCCCTCAACCTCTTTTTGGCCTATCTGCTCGCCCGTGGACCTCTGCGCAGGCTGCTCCTGCGTTTGGTGCCAGAAAAATACCTGCCTAAAACCAGCACGGGCTCCCCCATCGCCGTCATCCTCCTGATGCGCTTGGCCCCCCTGCCCCTGGTGGTCCAAAATTATACGCTCGGGCTGCTCAATGTCCCGCTGCTGCCGTACCTGGCGATCTCTTGGCCTATCCAGTTCACCTATGGGATGACCTGCGCCTTTGCCAGCCACGCCCTTGTCGGCGGCCACATGACGCAGCTGGTCATCGGCCTTTGCGGCCTCGTGGCCCTGAGCCTGGGCATTCAGTACCTGCGCAAGCGCAATCAAAAAACCAGCAACCCAGCAAACAAGGGCTCAGAAAAATAAAAAAAGTTTTCGAAAAAATGAACGTTTTCAAAAAACAAACGTCTATCCCTTACGAAAAGGCTGCTATGCGGCTTTTTCTTTCATAGTTAGTGATAGTGAAACGCAGGGAATGTTTCTAGTTTGTTAAGCTTTTTCAGAAGAGCAAGGGAAGGGGGGGTTGGAAGACTTCCCCTTTTTTTTAGGGCCAAGGGGCGCTTGCGCCCCTTAGGATCCCCTACAGGTAGCGATTTTGTGAAATACTGTGTATTTCAGCAAAATCGCTACCTGGGTAGGATATACTAAGGCCTCCACAGATCGCGAAGCGATCCGGGTGTATTTTATGAATTGCTTTGAAAGCTTGGTTTTAGCGGAGGCATTTTGACGTTTAGACAAGGAAGGGAAGTGCGTAGCGCACTTTAGGTGCGTGAGTCACTTCCCTGACGCCGTATAAACTCAAAAGGCCCCGCTAAAACCAAGCTTTAGGGGCGCGAGCGCCCCCTCGGCCCTTTTCACCTCCCCTCAAACCGTTTAGCCATGGCCAGCCTATGAATTTTGGCATTATGACGGGCGTCTACTGGGAAGCGGCGCATGAAGAAAAAGGTGCTTATGAGGCGCGTATGGGCAAACAGGGCGGCTTGGGCCCTAAGCCTTGCAAGGAGCTGCTTTTTGGCTAGCCATGAGGGGGATCCCTCGATGACGATGGCGGGAACACAGGTAGCGCCGCAACGATAGGCAATGAGGGCCGAGCGCTGGACTCCGGGAAGGGCGTTAAAAACGGACTCACAGCAATCGGTGTAAAAAACCGTACCGTGGGCATGGACGGCTTCTGCCGCGCGTCCGCAAAACCACAGGCGTCCACAGGCGTCGCGGTAGCCCAAATCGCCCATGCGATGCCATAAAACACGATGGATAGCCTTGCCTTGGGAGGGATCCGCAGTGATATAATGTGTACTTACACAGGGCCCGCTTACCCAGATGTCACCTACCTGAAAAGGGCTTGCCGCGTCCGAATCTGGAGCCCCAATACGCACGGCCATCCCTTTTACAGGATAGCCCACGCAGGTGCCGCGGCCCTGCTCGGTTTGGCTAGCGGTTTCAGCGATAATCATCGCCCCCTCTACCGTTGTTACAGGAAGGGCTTCCGTGGCACCATAGGGGCTATGGACGCTGGCATAGGGCGCCACAACGCGTAAGGCTCGGACCAAGGCAGGAGGCAAGGGCGCTCCGGCAATGAGGATGCGTCGCAGGTACTTGATTTCCTTGTTTTTAGCTTTGCAATAATCTGCTATTTTTTGCCACAAAACGGGAGACCCAAAACTGCTGCTAACGCGATAGTTATCGAGTAAATCAAGGATTTTCTGGGGATCCAGGTCAGAAGGCTTCCCTAATTTGGGAAAAACCGTAGCCATTCCGATGAGCGGGCTATAGAGAGCAAAGGCCGCAAGCAAGGGTAAATCGACCTCCCCTGGCTGCATGGCGTAAGTGGAGGCAATCGCCTCAGCCTGGGCCAAAATTTGCCGCTGGGTAAACCATACGCCTTTGGCAGGCCCTGTCGAACCAGAGGTAAACAGGATGGCTCCAGACTCGGGCGTTGATGGTTCGATCCATTCGGGTTCAACAGCTAAGGGCTTCAGGCAGGCACCCACGGACCACCGGCCTTTGAGGCTAGAAAAGGCTTTTTTGAAAAAAAGACTCAACACTAACGCTTTGGGGCTCCCGATAAGGTAGCTGGGTTGAGCCTGCTGCACGCAACGCAAAAACCCCCTCAGGCCCATTCCTGGGTCGATGAGCACCGGCACCGCTCCGAGCGTCAGCAGGGCATAGTTAACCAGTAAAAAATGCAGCCCCGGTGGCAGCAATACAACAACACGCTCCTGCGGCATAAGGCCTTTTTGGCGCAGGACCAACGCCATAGAACGCACCCGCAACCAAAGCCCCTCGAAAGACAGCGCCTCCGCACCCTGCTGGTACAAGGCTACGGCGTCCTTGAGGGCGTGGGCTTGCTGTTGCAAGCGCTGGCTGATGGTTCGAGGGGGGGGGTTCATTTTAGGTGTTGAAAAAGGGGCTAAGGGGCGCTTGCGCCCCTTAGGATCCCCTACCGATGGGCAATTTTATAAAATGCGCAAGCGCATTTTGATAAAATTGCCCATCGGGGAGGGCATACTAAGCCCCCCACAGATCGCGAAGCGATCCGGGGAGTATTTTAAATATTTATTAAACCACACATAAGGAGGCCTGAAAGGCCGGTAGATACGTAGCCCAGGGCGTAAGCCCTGGGTCCGGGATGGAAAACAAACTGGAGCCCTGTAAGGGCGGCACTCAAGAAAATTTCAGAAAGTGTGTGTGTCGCC
>JANYDI010000093.1 GCA_025363695.1 Opitutia bacterium | reverse complement strand
CCCCTATTGATAGGCGATTTTTAAAAATGCGATGCATTTTATAAAAATCGCCTATCAAGAAGGGTGATACTAAGCCCCCCACAGATCGCGAAGCGATCCGGGTGTACTTTTAGAACTGCTTCGAGCCGGTTTTAGGGGAGGCATTGGGGGTTCGGACAAGGAAAGGAAGTGCGTAGCGCACTACGGTGCGTGAGTCACTTCCATGACGAAGCATCAACCCCCAATGCCCCCCTCAAACCACTATTGACATACATGGGTTAATCTTATCTAATAGAATCATGGCTTCTCACCCCACTATTCATCGCACAGCTACAGTCCTCCTGATGCCCTTGGTTCTTTTTTGCGGCGCTTTAAAAGGCACACAAGAGGAATCCTGGATCTACGTAAAACCGATACAGAGCGGCTCGATGCTCGAAATTAAGCAGCGCGTTGCTACGTTCGGCCCCATTAGCGAAGATCGCTGGAAGGATGGCTGTTCCTTGCAGATTATGGACAATGACGCAGCGGCAACGACGACGGCCTTGGAGCTTGTCATTGGAGCGCAGCCCTGCACGGGGCTGGATCTCATTGAAACGAAGTCCTTCACAAAAAAAACTCTGGCTGATTTTAGCAGCAAGCTATCGGCATTGCCTATTCGTTATATGCGCCTAGAAGGCTTCGGTATCATGCCTAAGTCTGAAACCCGATTTCAAGGAAAATTGGATACGCTTCTAAAAAATGTAGCTCACCTGGAGCATTTTGCTTGGCATCCTTCTAAGGACCCCAATGTGCGTGAAAGCCTGGATAATGACGCGCTGACAACGATTTCAGAGCACCTAAAGCAACTCAAAATGTTGGTGATCACGATTGAAAATCATTTTGATTGCGGCGGAATCCAGGAGCTTACCAACATTCCCACCCTAAAACACCTAGGAATCAGGAACGTTTCTACGAGTTGCGTCCCGGAAGGAAGCAATAAAATCAACAAAGAAGATAGTGCTTTTGTAGGGGCTTTTCTTGTTCCGCAACTAGAAAACCTGCTCCTTACGCATGGCACAGGCATCAGCAAAGAGCACGCAGCGGCTATTCGAAAGCACAATGATGAAAAAAAGCTCGCTACTTCCCTCAAGACACTGTGCCTGTCCCAAAGTGATATCAACGATGAAACGCTCTTTGATTTACTAAATCTTTTTACCGAACCCCCGACGCGGCTTGAGCTGGAGGGCTGCAAGCAGCTTTCTCGCGATGCCATACGCGTGCTGTTTAGAATTTACGAAAAGGCAGCCCAACCCCTGCACCACCTGAGCGTCAAAGACAGCTGCGACATCACGTATTGGAGCCTTATGGCCCTCAAAGGGCGCTTTCCAGCGCTTGAATTCTCTGAAGGCATGATGGAATATGTTACGTTGAATCATAAAAAAGACACCTGGGGCAATAGTATTTTAGGCTTTAACATAGAAAAATCACTTCCTTGGCTTCCTCAGCCTGCAGAACAAGCCGATAGTCCAAACAAAACGCAAGAAATGGATGCGGTAAACCCGCAAGCCAAAGCGCCGGAAGTCCCTGCCCAGCCCAGTCCTGAGATTCCAGAGCCTGACAGTAAAGTAGAAACACCGGAGCTTGCCGTAGCGGAGGTCCCAGTACAGCCGATTTTGGAAGTAGAACAGGAAGATTCCCTTCTCCAGAGTTTTCCCTATCCCATTTCCGTAGAAGTGCCCATGTTACATATGCTGGCATTTGCACAGCAGGCCTCGCCTCCAAGGGCTGAAACACCCGCAGTCACGCCCAAAGTCGAAGTCGTGCGTACGCCCGAGCCTCAACTCCCTACTATTATAGCAACCGTGGTCCCGGTGGCTGAACCCAAAATCGAAGTAACGAGCACGCCCAAGCCTATCGAAGCGCCCAAAGTCCAGGAAACTCCCGTGGTCGCAGCTAAGCCTGTCGAAACGCCTGTGATTATCGCAAAGCCAGAACCCGTGGTCGCAGCAGCTAAGCCCGTCGAGACGCCTAAGTCTTTGGAAACGCCGGTACCCGTCAAGGCACCCAGGCGGACAGCCTCACCCAAGCCGGTCGAAGCACCCAAAGTTGAAAGTACCTCTAAGCTGGTCGAAGCACCCAAGGCTGAAAACACGCCTAAGCCGGAGCCCAAGGCAGCTGCTAAGGCAAGCGCTGTTCCTCCAAAAACAACAGCCATGAACTGCGTCCCGGAGGGGGCGCAGTCCTCTACGGCCGTTCCCGCGCGGACTTCCACGCCGACCCTGGTGCGAGAACCCGACCTCAGTTTTCCTTTCAGCTACGCTGAGATGGTTAAAACGCAAACGCTCAAGCGACTCTCTACCCGTGGATCTTTCGAAAACAATTGATTTGCTGACCCCTTTTTTTTGGGCCAAAGATATTGCGTTAAATTAGTAAATTCACGAAACAAATAAGTTTCAGAAACATTTTTAGCTTTACATCAGCAAAAAAGCCCCTTTAATGCACTTCAACTATGGCAGTTCCAAAAAGAAAACAATCGAAGCAAAGAAGCCGTAAACGCCGCGGCGCTAACCAATTTAAGGGCCCACAACTGGCCAGAGATCCCGTCGATGGCTCCCTCTTCCATCCTCACCATGTCAACCCGAATAATGGCATGTATCGAGGTCGAAGAGTCATGGAAATGTAGTCCGAGGCGTGCCCAATAATGGAAAGCGCTGCTCCAATCATCGCCTTTGATGCCATGGGGGCTGACAAAGGTCCCAACGAAATGGTCGCTGGGCTGGCCTTGGCGCTTAAGGAATTTAAGCTCCAAGCGGAAATCCTTGTCGTCGGCCACTCAGAGGCCCTGAGCAAGGAGTTGCGCGCCTTCGGGCTGTTGGAGCATCCACGAGTACGCTGCATCCCCGCTGCTGATATTATTAGCATGGAGGATAAGCCGGCTCAAGGGCTGCGCAAGCGTGATTCCTCCATGATGCGCTCCTTAGATCTCATCAAGGAGGGGAAGGCCCAAGGCGTCCTGAGTTGCGGCAACACGGCCTGTTTGATGGCCGGAGGCACGATCAAGCTGCGTCCCATGCCAGGCCTCGAACGCCCGGCTTTGGCAACGATATGGCCCAGCAAAGACAGGCATTTTGTCCTCCTAGACGCCGGCGCCAACCCCGAAACACGGCCTGAACATTTTTTGCACAATGCCATCTTGGGGAAAAACTACGCCCGCATCGTCCTAGGCATCGACACGCCACGCATCGGCTTACTCACCATCGGCACGGAAGAAGGCAAAGGCACGGAAAATATCCTCCAAGCGCATGAGTACATTAAATCAGCCGGTCCCGTCCTTAACTACCAAGGGCTCATCGAGGGCTTTCAGGTCTTCAGTAACACCTGCGACGTCATCGTCTGCGATGGCTTTACCGGGAACATCCTCCTGAAGGTCTGCCAGTCCCTTTTTGGCGTCCTCAAGGACTACCTCAAAGAGGAACTCAACAAAAATTGGATGCGCAAACTCGGAGCCCTCCTAAGCTATGGCGCCTTTCGAGCCATGAAAAAACAACTCAACCCAGAGCACTACGGCGGCGCTCCCCTCCTAGGACTCAACGGCTACGTCTTCAAGGCTCACGGCTCCAGCAACCGCCACCACATCGCCAATGCCCTCGTCATCGCCGAAAAAGTTATCCGCTGCCAAACAAATCATCAGATAGGCGTGGATTTAGCATTATTGAAGGGCCAAGGGGAGCTCGCTCCCCTTGGATCCCCTCCTGGTAAGGCATTATAAAAATGCTCCGCATTTTTACAATGCCTTACCAAATAAGGCGATACAAGGCGCCCCACAGATCCCTTCGGGATCGCTTATATTCGATCGCTTCGCGATCTGGAGTGGCCTTAGTATCACCCTACCCGATGGGCAATTTTTATAAATACGTAGTATTTTAAAAATTGCCCATCGGAAGGGGATCCTAAGGGGCGCAAGCGCCCCTTAGACTTACCTACACCATGCAATCAATTATTTTCAAAGGACTGGGGCGTTACTTGCCTGAGACGCGCGTGACCAACGAGGTGTTGTCGCAGCGCGTGGACACATCGGACGAATGGATTCGGACGCGCACGGGGATTGGCGAGCGGCGGATCGCACAGGCACATGAGACGGTGACCTTTATGGGCACGCAGGCGGCACAGCAGGCCTTGGAGCAAGCGGGCCTAAAGGCGGAACAGATTGATTTGCTGATCGTGGCAACGATGTCGCCGGAAATGCTCACGCCTTCGACGGCGTGCTTGATACAGAAGCACTTAGGGACGCGCGGAGGCGCCTTTGACATTCAAGCCGCGTGTTCGGGTTTTGTATACGCTCTGGATATCGCCACCCAGATGCTCAGGTCGGGCGCTTATCAGCATATTTTGGTGATTGGCACAGAAAAACTCTCTAGTTTTATCGATTGGGAGGACAGATCCACCTGTGTGCTTTTTGGAGATGGCGCGGGGGCTGCTGTTTTGGGCACGCTTGCTCAAACGGGCGTGGGCATCCTCAAAAATACGCTGGGCGCGGATGGCCAGGGCGCTGGGTGTTTTGAAATCCCTGCTGGAGGCTCTTTGCGGCCGGCTTGTCAGCAGACGCTCTCAAACAGAGATCATTATATTAAAATGAATGGCCGAGAGCTTTTTAAGACGATCGTGCCGCTTTTGGAACAAGAAACGCTGCGTTTTTTGACAGCCCAAAACCTGACCCTTGCAGATATCGACTGGATCATCCCGCATCAGGCTAATGTGCGCATTTTGGAGAGCCTGTGTAAGCGGCTTGATTACCCGATGGAACAGGTTTTTTTAAACCTCGAGCATTACGGCAACACCTCGGCAGCATCGATTCCCTTGGCCCTCATGGAGGCGCTGGAACAAAAAAAAGTCCTTCCAGGCCAAACACTTTTGCTCATGGCCTTCGGTGCAGGCTTGACCTGGGGCTTTAGTTTGATTAAATGGCCCTTATGATGCGTTTTATTTTTTCTTTTACGGCCCTCTTTTGGGTCCTTCAACTCCCGGCTAGCCTCGTCTACCAAAACGGTAAATGGCAGGCTGAAGGCGGCTTGGGCGAACAGCTATTGCCCAAGGAATCGCCACGCCTCAATGCCCCGCAGCTGATGGAAAAGGCCGCGCAAGCCCAGGAGCTGGGGCAGTCCGGCGAGGCCTTGGCGTATTACCAAAAAGTCATCAAAAGCTATCCGTCCAGCCAGCAAGCGCCTGAGGCCTTGTACCAAAGCGGCCGCATCGAGCAGCAACGGCACTTTTTGGAGCGTGCTTTTAGGGATTACGACAGGATCGTCAAAAATTACCCGCGCTATCCGCATTACGAAGCAGTGACTTCCGCCCAGTTTGAGATCGCCCAAAGCCTGGCTCAGGGAGCAAAAACACGCTTCTTTTTCCTGCCCTGGTTTTCAAGCCGAAAGTTGGCTATCGAATACTACGAAAGCTTTTTAAAGTATGCCCCCAATAGCCCCCATGCGCCCGAAGCCCTTTTGAACACCGGTCAGCTGTATGCACGCAGTGGCAAGCCCGATATGGCCACGGATGTCCTAGACCGTCTCATGAGCGATTACCCTGAGACCCCGCAAGCTCCAGACGCCTTTATCGCGATGGCAAAAATCGAACGTTCTATGGTCTTTGGGGCCGATTACGACCAGGGCGCCAATCTGAAAGCCCGAGACTACTATACCGATCTCCTCCTCCTTTACCCCCTGAGCGAGCAAGCCAAGCAGGCCAAGGTCGGCATGGAAGCTCTTTCCGAAGAACTAGCCTGTAGTCGTTACAAATTGGGCTACTTTTATTGGCAAAAACGCAACAATCCCGAAGCCCGTGTATTCTTCAGAGAAGCCATTGCCCTGGCTCCCGATTCAACCATTGCCGAAAAGGCCCGAGTTGCTTTGGAAAAAATCCGTAAGCGCCAACCCGCACCCAAGGGCTTAGGAGAAATCCTACTAGGGCGCTATAAAGCTCCAAGATCCAAAAAAGAACAAACCCTAGAAACCCGCGTGCGCAAGCGCGAAAATCAAGTCTGGTCGCAACCCGGAAGTAGCATAGATCCGCGCTGGCAACGAGCTACGGATGCCGCCGCGTTGTAGTTTTTTTAAGGAGCTAGGGGGCGCTTGCGCCCCTTAGGATGGTTTGAGGGGGGACAGTGGGGGTTGATGCTTCGGAATGGAAGTGACTCACGCACCGTAGTGCGCTACGCACTTCCCTTCCTTGCCTGAACCCCCACTGCCCCCCCTCAAACCGGCTCGAAGCACATCTAAAAATACTCCCGGATCGCTTCGCGATCTGTGGGGGGCTTAGTATATGCTACCAGGTAGGCAATTTTACTAAAATGCATCGCATTTTATAAAATTGCCTACCTGTAGGGGATCCTAAGGGGCGCAAGCGCCCCTTGGCCCTTTACTTTCCACTCATGTCAAACTTCCTCAACCTTCTCCTCCTGCTGCTGCTGTGCGGGTGTACGCGTTACACCTTGGGCCCGCCTAAGGACCTGCATGGGCTGGAGCGTTTTCGCCTGGGCAGCTTCGTGAATAAAACATTTGCGCCTCAGCTTGAAACGCAGCTGAAGTCGGACCTGTTGGCCTTGTTTGCCAAAAGGCAGACGCACCGGATCGAAGAACCTGCCCAGGCCATCCTTGATATCACGCTTGTGGACTACAAACGCATTGCCTCGGTGAAGCAAGAACGCCAGGGTCTGGTGCCGCGAGCCTTCACCCTTGAGGCCACAGTTGAGTGCTCTTTGCGCCGCTTTGATGGGGTAGCCTTTAAGCCCAAACGTATCCGCGCTTGTGTGGAATTGTTGCGTGACAGCCAAGCGCTTACGGCCGAGTACCAAAGCATGCCGCAGCTCAGCGCCTTACTGGCAGAAAAAATCTACAACGCCCTCACCGACACATGGTAAACGCTCACCCCCCCTTATTGGCTCCTTCCCTGCTGGCAGGCGATCATGGAGCTTTTCGAGAAAGCCTGAAAAAGGTGGAAGCTCTTGGGCTGCAGTGGATACATCTTGATATCATGGATGGCCACTTTGTCCCCAACCTGAGCTTTGGGCCGCAAGTCCTGGCAGCCCTGAGGCCCCGCTCTCAGCTGTTTTTTGATACGCACTTGATGCTCGATAATCCGCATCGTTATATTGAGCCCTTTGCTAAGGCAGGAGCCAACCTCATCAGCATCCATGTTGAGCCGGATTACCCCATTGCTGATACGCTGCGGCATATCAAGACCCTCGGTTGCCAATGTGGTTTAGCCTTAAACCCTGGCACGCCGGCCCAAGCCCTGGACCCCTATTTGCCTCACCTGGACCTCGTTTTGGTCATGAGCGTACAGCCGGGCTTTGGCGGGCAATCTTTTCAGTCCAGCGCCCTGGGCAAGATCCACTATTTCCATACCCAACGCCAACAGCACGGCTACTCCTATCGCCTGGAAGTAGACGGCGGCATCGACCCCGACACGGCTCAGCTCTGTCTGGCTCAGGGGGCCGACACCTTTGTTGCTGGTACGGCGTTTTTTGGAAGTACCAGGGGACTTGCCCCCTGGACCCCAATAAGCTAGCTCCAAGGGCGCCTTTTATCGTGTTATTACCAGATTTGGAAGCGCTGCCTGAAGGGCTGCTGCATTACTTATGTGCCAACAAATGATAAGCTTTCGCAACTGCGTTAACTCCCTTAGGTACTGTAACCCTATATCGCTTACTTGGATGTCGAGCACCTCCAGTTCTTGCAACTGCGTTAATCCTGCCAGATGTCGTATTCCCACGTCGCTTACGCTGGTGCTACTCAGGGCCAGTTGCCGCAACAGGGCCAATTTTGATACATGGGCTAAGCCTACGTCGTTTATTAGCGTTCTGGATAGATCGAGTTGCTGCAATAACGTTAACCCTGCCACATACCTTAGGCTTGCGTTAGTTACATGATTGCAGGAATTCAAATCAAGCCTCCGTAACTGCGTTAATCCCGCCAGGTAGCTTAAGTTTTCACTTGCGCATTTTCTTCCCAGCAGCAACAGCGCTAAGCTCGCCATGTATCCGGAGTCGACCCTCTGGACGCCACAGTCTCGTAGGCTGAGCTGCTGCAGGTTTGTTAAGGAAGGCAGCAAAAAAGCTAAATCTTCAGCCCATAGTTTATTTTCTGATAAATCTAAAATCCTCAACCCGCTCAGCCTGAGTTTCAGCTGGACGATACTTTGCGGGCTGAGCTCACAAGCTATTTTTAGAGCTTCCAGCTCTGGCCTGCTTGAAAGACAAAGAATGCCCGCTTCGTCCTTTAAGGTTACACTTCTTGATGCATACCTCATCTCAAAAAACCTTTTGTTCAGCCTCAAGAAGGCGTTCTTGCTATTCGGATCGAGTTTATCGTAAATCATCTTCAAAAGCTCCACAGACAGCTCCTCCAACAAAGAGGGCTGCGCCTCCTCGTGCGCAAAAGGCACCGTCGTCACCGTCGTGAGCGCTGGCTCCCATTCTTCCATCGCCAGGACGTAGGAAGAAAGGTAAAATACCGCGAGTAAATAAAGAGTTTTTCTGATCATGATCTTCACTATACAATAAGAAAAACCTTGTCAACTCAGCTGATGGCTTATGGGTAAACTTGCCAGGATAAACGCCTTAGGTATTGAAAGTGAAAGGCCAAGGGGACAAGTCCCCTTGGATCCCCTAACGGTAGCAATTTATTAAAATGCAAAGCATTTTAAATAAATTGCTACCGTGTATGGTGATACAAGGCACCCCTCCAGATCGCGAAGCGATCCGGGAGTATTTTATGAATTAGGGCGTGTCATCATTTAACGATATAACCATTTACTAAAGCCACAAAATGAGAGCCCTGAAGGGGCGAATGATAGATAGCCAATATATAGCGTATATTTTAAAAGATTTATTAAAATAGCTTGTTAATTTTATGATAAATTTGATACATTTTAATAGACTTCTTTCGAAACTGTCAAGCGAGCTCCAAATTATAAATCCCTGCAATGAGATTGAATCGCAATCTAAATCTTTTTCGTCGATTTCTATATTTGTCATTTAAAATTTTAAATCTTTTCAAGCTACCAATCACATTTT
>JANYDI010000069.1 GCA_025363695.1 Opitutia bacterium | reverse complement strand
ATAGCACTCGAGCGCGAAGGTGACACCGTATAAACCCAAAAGGTCCCGCTAAAATCGCCCTTCGGGGAGCCTAAGGGGCTAAGCGCCCCTTAGCCCTTAGCTCCTCGGCCCTTTACACTTGACACAAATTGCACCACCGACTACCATCAATACAATGGGCTTTGGAATCTTCATGATTTTTTGTTTTTTTGGTCCTTTGAGCGCGATGGCTAGCTCGGGAGGGGCCTTGGTGAGCCTGCAGCCGTACGTGTTGCTGGAGTTCCTGGGGCTGCCGGTTACGAATGCCATGGTGACCAGTTGGGTGATTTCCTTACTGCTTATTTTGTGCGTGCGCCTGGCGATAGGGCGTGTGACGCTGATTCCGGCTCGCGCACAGGCGGTGGCGGAAGTCATTATTGAGCAAGCAAAAAACATTCTCACGCCACTGGTGGGGGCGGTGGCCCTGGATGCCATTTTCCCTGTTATCTTGGGGATGTTTTGCTTTATTGCTATCAATAACCTGAGTAGCTTAGTTCCGGGGGTAGGGGCTTTTGGTTTTTACGATCTGGATGGACACCTCAGGTATTGGTTGCGTCCGGGTAGTTCGGATTTGAATATGACTTTAGCGCTGTCCGGGATTTCGTCCATCGTTTGGTTCTATTTCATGCTGCGCTACGAGGGAGCTTGGGGGTTTATTCGCGCTACTTTTGGGAATAAGGCCAATCGCAGTGAGGTTCCTGGATTTATTTATCATCCTTTGAGCCTTGTTTTTTTTGCGGTAGGGGGCTTGGAATTGATTGGCTTGGTGGTCCGCCCGGTGTCGTTGGCTTTTCGTCTTTTCGGGAATGTTTATGGAGGAGAAAACCTGCTCAATGGCATGCAGGGGGTTTTTAGCTGGATTTTACCCGTGCCTTTTTATTTTTTGGAGCTCATTATTGGCCTGGTTCAGGCCCTTGTTTTTGCCTTGTTGGTATCTTTGTATGTGGGATTGTGTACAAATCAAGAACATCCTCCTGCTGTCGTTAAGCATTAAAATCCTAATACAATGACCCTTAGCCCTGAGTCGTTAACCCCCCTTGTGCTTGCAAGCATTTCTGGTGATATTGGTCAATCGGTCATGTCCGCCGTGGGCAGCTTGGCAGCTATTTTGACGGCGCTGCTTTTTGCCGTGCATCTTGAGAATGTTGGCTACGATGGCGCTGCTTATAAAAAAAGCCGTTCCGCGCTTGTTATCTGCTCCGCGCTTGTCGTTTCCACACGCATGACGATCAGCTACTTAGCACGTTAGCGTTTCATTTTAGACTTGCAGGGACACAATAAGGTGTTTATAGCTGTCGGAATGGAGGGGTTGCTGAGTATTCAGGAGGTGAAGGAGAGCCAGAATCCGGTGTTTCTGGGGATATACATCCTGAAAAAGCGTGCCGTGAAGACTGCGCGCACAGGGGCGCCGTTTTTGATGCTCGAATTGGCCGATAAAACGGGTAGTTTTACCTCTTTTTGTTTTTCAGGAACGCCGGTATACGAATTTTTCCAGCAGTTGGATGAGGGAAGTATCGTTAAAGTACGCGGAGAGCGTGAGTTTTACCAGGAACGTTTTGCCCCAAAGCTGACGGCTGCTCGCACGGTCGAGCCGCATGAATGGGAACCCCTGAGCGCGCAGCTCATTGAGACGCCGCCAGAGTCCGCAGAAGCCTTGTGGGAGGAATTTTTGCTTTTTATCGAGTCTATTAGCGATACGGCCCTTAAGGAGACGGTGAAGCACGTTATGGAGGAGTTTGGAGATCGATTCAAGCTTTGCCCGGGAGCTATTGCGATGCATCATGCCTATCGGCATGGACTTTTGGAGCACACGGTCCATGTTGCGCGTGTCTGTCGTGCGATTTTGCCCTTATATCCCTGTGTGCATGCGGACTTGGCCCTCACGGGTGTTTTACTGCACGATATTGGCAAGGTTTTGGAGTACGAGGGGCTCCTCAAGGCCAAAAAAAGCCTGCTTGGCACGCTCCAAGGTCACGTCGTTTTGGGCTATCGCGTAGTTCGCCAGGCAGCACAGCACTGCGGTGTAGAAGCGAGCTTGCTTGAGCGTCTGGAACATGTCATTTTAAGCCACCAAGGCGAACTCGAATGGGGCGCCGCCATCCTCGCCGCCACTCCCGAGGCCGTTTTCGTCTCCCTGTGCGACAACCTCGACGCCAAAATGGGCATGGTCGAGCAGGCCCTCCGCTGCACCCCAGAAGCACAGGTCTTCTCCGACTACCTCCCCGGCCTGCGTAACGTTGTATTAAGGGTCTAAGGGGCACAAGTGCCCCTTAGGATCCCCTTTCCGATAGGCGATTTTCAAAAATGCAGAGCATTTTTAAAAATCGCCTATCGGGACGGCTATGCTAAGAACCTCCCGGCTGTTTTGCCGATCGCGAAGCGATCATGAGGGTGCCTTGTATCCGGCTACCTGGTAGCGATTTTTATAAAATGCGCTAGCATTTTTAAAAATCGCTACCAGTTAGGGGATCCAAGGGGAGCGAGCTCCCCTTGGCCCTTAGCTTCTCACAGTGCCCCTTGGCCCTTTTTATGTATTTTTTTCAAAAAATGTCTTGATTTTTTTACTTATTTCTGTTTGTCTTGGTCCCTTAAACTTTTAACATTTCCATGAAACGAACACATCATTGCGGAGAGCTTGGCCTGGAGGCGCTTGGGCGTAGCGTCACCTTGATTGGGTGGATCGATACCCTGCGGGACCATGGGGGTATCGTGTTTGTGGATTTGAGGGACCGCGAGGGCTTGACGCAGCTGGTTTTGGACCCCGGACAGCTGGGGGTGGACTTGGGGTATTTAAGGGAGGAATCGGTTATTTCTGTGAGCGGGGTCGTCAAAGCGCGGCCGCAAACTACGCTTAATGAACACCTAAAAACAGGGGCCATCGAGGTAGCTGTTTCAAGTTTAACGGTAATTAATCGCTCCGAGCCGCTGCCTTTTCCTTTGGAGGAGGAAAAAGCAGCGCGCGTGAGCGAGGATTTGCGATTGACCTATCGTTACTTGGATTGGCGCAGGCCCAGTCAGTATCAGCGTTTGAAGCTCAGGCATCAAGCGGCCAAGGCTGTCCGAAATTATCTGGATCTTGCAGGTTTTTTAGAAGTGGAGCTGCCGACGCTCTTTAAAAGTACGCCTGAGGGGGCTCGGGAGTTTCTCGTGCCCAGCCGCTTGAATCCTGGGCAGTTTTATGCACTGAGTCAGTCGCCGCAGCAATACAAGCAAATGCTGATGGTTTCCGGGATAGAACGTTACTATTCCTTGGCGCGCTGCTATCGTGATGAGGACCTCCGGGCGGATCGCCAGCCCGAGTTCACGCAGGTGGATTTGGAGCTGTCCTTTATTGATCGCGAGGATATTTATGCTTTAATAGAGGGCCTTTTGGCCAAAGTTTGGCAGGAATGCAAGGGTATGCAGATTCCTACGCCTTTCAAGCGCATGCCGTATCAGGAGGCGATGGATCGTTACGGCGTTGATAAGCCGGATACGCGTTTTGGCCTGGAAATCAAGGATTTTAGTGAGTGTTTCCGCAGCAGCGCTTTTAAGCTGTTTGCCGGCGCTGTTGAGCAAGGCGGGGTAGTTAAGGCTTTTAACGCTAAGGGTTTGGCGGATCTGACTCAAGGAGAACTCAAGGCGCTGGAAACCGTGGCTCAGTCGCTGGGAGCCAAGGGTTTAGCGTTTATTGAGGTTGAGAAGGGGCAGTGGAAGTCTCCTATCCTCAAGTTTTTATCGCAGCAGGAGCGTGATATATTGACTCAATCACTCAGCATCGAGGATGGGGATAGGGTCTTTTTTGCCGCGGCGCCTTGGGAACGCGCTTGTGCGATTTTGGGCCGTATACGCCTGGAGGCCGCTGAGTTACTCAAGGCTCGCGGTCGTATCACGATAGATCCGAATCGCTACGATTTTTTGTGGGTCGTTGATTTTCCCTTGATTTTGCAGGATGAAAAGGAAAATCGCTACGTTTCCGCGCATCACCCCTTCACGGCTCCTGTTGAGGAAGACAAGGATAAGCTCTTGACGGCGCCGCATACCGTTCGGGGTCAGCATTACGATATTGTCCTTAATGGCATGGAGTTGGGCGGAGGGAGTATCCGAATTCACGATCCAGAGCTGCAGCGTGTTGTCTTTCAGGAGGTTTTGAAAATCCCTCAGGCCACTGTTGAGCGTGATTTTGGCTATATGCTAAGAGCTTTTCACTACGGAGCCCCTCCACACGGCGGTATTGCTTTGGGCTTTGATCGTCTTGCAGCCGTTCTTTCCGGAACGCAGAGTATCCGGGATGTTGTCGCCTTTCCCAAGACCCAAAAAGGCCAGGACCTTATGGTTCAGAGTCCAGGACCTGTTTCTGCGCATCAGTTACGCGATTTATATATTACGAGTACGCCCGTATCCCGAGGCGGTTAGAGGGGGGAGGTAGGGCCAAGGGGTGCTGAGGGTGGTATCACTGGGAAGCTTAGTATACCTGTAGGGGATCCTAAGGGGGACAAGTCCCGCTTAGCCCTTTTGGATATCCAGGTGACTTCCATTTGGAGCGTAATTTCGGAGTTGATTTGGGATAGAACGGGGCCTTTAATGGAGACATAGAAGGCGAAGGGGCACTGAGTTTCTACGTAATATTTAGTTGCCATCCAAGCGCGAGCACAATGAGGATCATCGATGTTTTCAATATGGAGGGTACAGACTTGGAGACTTTTGGGGAGATTTTGAGCAAAAATGATGAGGGTATCGATGTAGGGTAGTTGTGTTTGGGTAAGCGTTAGGGTTTGGAGTTGAGGGAGTGTTTGAGCCCATTTCGTGTCCAACGCGATGGGCCGTTGGGTGCGTAGGGTGAGGGTTTTTAGGGTGCTTGGCAGCAGTGTTTGGGGGTGAAATTGAGCGCACTCCAGACTGAGTGCCTCAAGATGACTGAAAATTTTCATGCATGTTTGTAGGGAGATTTGTGTGATGAAAAGCTCTTCAAGGCTGCTTTCTGGCTCTACATGAAGTATGAATTCTAGGGTTTTAAGTTGAGGGAGGCGGCTGAGAAAAAGTAGGGTAGCTTTAGGATTTCCGTTTATGGCAAGGGTTTTGAGTTGCCTGAGCGTATCACCTAGAGTAATAAAGTGATCAAAAGATTGTTCTGTAACACGAAGTTGAAGACTGAGTGTTTTGAGCGCCTCTAAATCAGGACATTGAGCCAAACGATCGAGAGCCTCAGTGTCATGTACCTCTAGCTGTGCCAACGATAATTCTTTGAGTGTTTTTGGAAAACAAGGAGATAGGGTGCTTCGTAATGTATTTGACGACAACGCGTTAAGTTGTGGAAGCGCTGCAGTAAGGTGTTCCAAAAGGGACTCATCTGGAAGCTCGAGTTGTAGGGCCTGAAGGCTAGCCGGAAGTTTTTTTATGAATTCAAATGGCCATTGTTCAGGCAAGGTATTTTTGATGTAAAGAATTTTTAAAGCGTTGAAACTGAAGGCGTTAGGTTCAAAAGCGCAGGGGTTTGGCGCGCAATTACAGGTGAGCAATAAATGGATTTTCAGGGTATGCAAGTTTGGAAGCTGCCTTCGGAAGCGCTCCCATTGTTCACAGGAAACAGGCGTTGTGCTGTCCTCTATGGATAAACTTTCGAGATTTTTCCAAAGAGAGCCAGAAAGGATCAAGGATTGTAGGTTGGATGGGCCGATCTCTTTGACTATAAGGCATTTAAGTTGAGGTAATGCCTCTGTGAGCTCCTTAAAGCGTAGGACAATAGAGCTACAGTCTCGCAAATCCAGACCCTGAAGCCCCTCTAAATATTTTAGATTTAAAGGTAAACTTGTTAGCACACTAAAGCTCTTAAAGTGCCAGCAGCGGCTGTGTGTTATCATTATATTTCGAAACGTTTTGCAGGTAGCATAAGTCTGAAATTGGCTTTTTGAGTCCAAATAACTGAAAATGGCGCACTGCAGTTCGACAGGAAGTTCCATAATCGGCGTAACGGCGTGCGTGGCTTTGAGTATGCAAAAAAAAAGACATAGGGTGGAACGCGACATGCTGTGGATGATCTGGTTATGCGGATATCGTCTACGGCTTTTTCTCGGAATTTGGACGATCAGCTGCGTGTTTCAAAAGAACGTTATATGCGAGCGCAGGCGCAGGTGTCATCGGGTCAGAAGGTGACCTTGCCTGAAGATGCACCTTTGGAGGTCGGCAAGTTGCTCGAGTTGAATTTTCAAAAAAGTTTGACGCGGCAATATTACGAAAATGCAGAAAATGCGGAGCAGTGGAACCAGAGCAGCTTTGATGCGGTTAAACAGCTTCAGGAAAATTGCGAACGTGTTTCGGTCATTATTTCTGAAAATGGGCGTTTGACGGACCAAAGTTCCATGAAGGCCTTTGCAAAGGAACTTACGGGTCTTGTGGATCACAGTATCCAGCTTCTTAATAGTAAAAATATTGGAAACAGTCTTTTTGCTGGAGCACGTCTCAATGATCCTGCTGTTGTCAGTACTTTTGGTGCTGGAAATGTCGTTACACAGGTGGCTTACCAGGGCAACGGTGAGATGGGCGCCATTAAAATTTCTGAAGCTACGCAAATTAATCTGCTTTTGTCTCCCGAAACCTGCCAGAAATTTACAGATTTTATTAATCATGTCATTGCCCTTAGAGATGCCTTTGAGCAAAGCCCTCCTGCTTATGATGTTATCGATACCCAAAGACAGCTCATTCTAGTAGATGAAGATGTTATGATACAAGCAATAACAGAGTTAGGCGCTGTATCAGAGCGTCTAGATCATACAAAGCAGAGCAATAGAGATTATTATTCAAGTATCGAAGAAAGTGTTTCTGGATATGCTGATGTTGATATCACGGATGCTGTTTTAAGGTTGAATAATAACCTCGATGCTTATGATGCAGCGATTCGTAGTGGTTATAAGATAATGGGTTTGACAGCAAAATTATTGGCTCAATTGCAATAAACGAAAAATTAAAGGAGAGTAAGAAAGCCTCCATATCCTTCCCCGATGGGCAATTTTACAAAATGCGCTTGCGCATTTTGTAAAATTGC